>JASHXJ010000494.1 GCA_030043595.1 Trebonia sp. | reverse complement strand
ATCGTCACCGACTTCGGCATCGCCCGGATCGTGGACGCGACCACCAGGCTGACCAGCACCGGGGTGCGCATCGGCACGGTCGACTACATGGCCCCCGAGCAGCTGGACGGCGGCAGTTCGGGTCCTGCCGTGGACATGTGGGCCCTCGGCGCCACGCTCTACACCGCCGTCGAGGGTGTCCGGCCATTCCGCGGCCCTACCATGACCGCGGTGATGACGGCCATCCTCACCCGGCCTCCGGTCCCGCCGGAGCACGCCGGCCGGCTGCGCGAGACGATCGAGTCGCTGCTGGACAAGGATCCTGCCCGGCGTCCGGTGGCGCTGGCCGTCGCGGGGGCGCTAGCCAGCGAGGACTCCGGGCCGCCCGCCTCCTCCGCCCGACTTGACTCCGGTGTTCACGATGCGGACGATGCGGCCACGTCGTACCCGCCGACAGCGACGGCAGTCCCCCGTGCGATCCGGGACGCCACCCAGGTCCGGAAACCGCGTCGCCGCGTGAGCCCTCGGCTGATACTGGCGACGGTCGTAGTGGTGGCCGCTATCACGGCTACCGCCGTCATCCTGTCCCTGCCGGGCGGGGGAAGCCGGGCGGCAGTCTCCGGTAGCACAGGCACGCTCGCGACCATTCTCAACGACGCCAGTTGCGTGCCGACAGTCGCGTCGGCTACTCCAGGAGTGCGGTCACCCGAGCCTACCCAATCTGGGGTCCAACCCTGTTACGTAACAACGGTCGCATTCGACACTGCTGCTCACACCGTGGCCGTCGGCAGCATGAAGCGGATCGGGAAGTCTCAACCGGGCAGCACGTACCTGTGGAATGTCGCCACCGGGAAGGTCACCGCCACCCTCACCAACCCCGGAAGCCACGGCGTGGACGCGGTCGCGTTCGCGCCGGACGGCACAACCCTTGCCGTCGGCGACGCTAACGGCAGCACGTACCTGTGGGACATCGCCAGCGGGAAGGTCACCGCCACCCTGACCAACCCCGGAATCAACGAGAGCGTGTCCTCGGTGGCGTTCGCACCGGACGGCACAACCCTGGCCGCGGCTGACAACTTCGGCAGCACGTACCTGTGGGATATTGCGACCGGGAAGATCACCGCCACCCTCACCAACCCCGGAAGCCACGGCGTGTCCTCGGTGGCGTTCGCGCCCGACGGCATAACCCTGGCCGTCGGCGACGTTAACGCCAGCACGTACCTGTGGGACATCGCCACGAAGAGGGTCACCGCCACCCTCCCCGACCCGGAAGGCGACGGCGTGTCCTCGGTGGCGTTCGCACCGGACGGTACAACCCTGGCCGTCGGCGACGCTGACGGCAGCACGTACCTGTGGGATGTCGCGACCGGGAAGATCACCGCCACCCTCACCGATCCCGGAAGCAACAACAGCGTGTCCTCGGTGGCGTTCGCGCCGGACGGCACCATCCTGGCCGTCGCTGGCATCAATGGCGGCAGGACGTATCTGTGGGATGTCGCCACGAGGAAGATCACCGCCACTCTCACCGACCCCGAAGGCAGCGGCGTGTCCTCGGTGGCGTTCGCCCCAGGTGGCGCCAGCCTTGCCGTCGGCGACGCGAACGGCAGCACCTACCTGTGGCGTATCTCGGCTGTCAGCCGTTCCTGATCGCGTCCGCGACTACCGACGCGAGCTCGGCGAGCTGGCCGGGCGCGAAGCGGCCGGCTTCGCCGACCGGCTGCAGCAGCACGTGGTCGGCGCCCGCGTCCAGGTGCTCGCGGAAGCGAGCGCGGATCGCCTCGGGACCGGAGGGGACGACCGCCGAGATCAGCCGGTCGCTGCCACCGTCGGCCAGGTCCTCGTCACCGAAGCCGAACCGGCGCAGGTTGGTCGTGTAGTTCGGCAGCACCAGGTAGAACTTGGCGTACGCGCGGGCCGCGGCCCGGCCCTCGGCGCCCGCCGCGAGGGCGACGGCCAGCTCCGGGATCAGCAGCGGCCCGGGCCCGAGCACCGACCGGGCGAAGGCGGTGTGCTCGGGCGGGGTGAAATACGGGTGCGCCCCGAGGGTGCGGTCCCTGGAGAGCTCGAGCATCTTCGGCCCGAGCGCCGCGAGCACCAGCGGTGCCCGCTCTGCGGGGAGCTCGTCGAGGAACTGCCGCATCCTGGCCACCGGCCGCTCGTACGCCTGCCCGGTCCGCTCGACCAGCGGCGCGTGGCTGACGCCGAGCCCGAGCACGAAACGGCCTGGATACGCGGCGGCCAGCCGGTCCGCCCTCGCGGCCAGGTCGGCCGGCGTCCACGTCCAGACGCTCGCGATCCCGGTTCCGGCCACGAGACGGGCCGAACCGGACAGCAGCGGCTCCAGCGCCGCCAGGTTCTCCGGCGCGTTCACGCCGGGAACCCAGACCGAGCCGAACCCGGCCTCCTCGATCTCGCCCGCGTATCCGGCCGGGTCCAGGCCGAGCGCCGCCGGGGGCGGCATCCAGATCCCGGCACGGCCCAGCGCGTGCCGCAGCTCACCAGTTGTCGTCATGATCTTTTTATAGCGGTACCCGATCATTTTCGGCGCGCGGGAGAGTCTTCTCCTGTACAGACACCGAAGGAGGCATCATGACGCGACCGATCGGGGCACCGTGCTGGATGGACCTGCTGACGTCCGACACGGGACGGGCACGGGAGTTCTACACGGGGCTGTTCGGCTGGACCGCGGGGGAGGCCGCCGAGCAGTTCGGCGGGTATTTCATGTTCATGCGCGACGGCGTGCCCGTCGCAGGCTGCATGCCGCAGCAGCCGGGGACGCCGGGCGCCGACGGGGGCCGCCCGGACACCTGGGGCGTGTACCTGTCCACGGAAGACACCAAGAGCACCGTCGAGGCAGCGCTCGCTCATGGCGCGACGATCGCCGAGGGGCCGATGGACGTCGCCGACCTCGGCGTCGAGGCAATCCTGGCCGACCCGTCCGGGGCGCGGGTCGGCGCCTGGCAGGCCAGGCAGTTCGGCGGGCTCAGCGTGTTCAATGCGCCGGGAGCGCCGGCCTACTTCGAGCTGCTGACGCGGGACTACGCGGGGGCCGTGGCGTTCTACCGCGACGTGTTCGGCTGGGCGGGGCAGGTGCTGAGCAACACACCGGAGTTCCGGCTCACCGCGCTGCAGGACGGCACGGACACGATCGCCGGGATCATGGACGCGTCGGGCTTCCTGCCCGCGGACGAGGGCGACCGCTGGAACATCTACCTCGCGGTCGCCGACACGGACGAGGCCCTCAAGCGCGTCATCGGGCTCGGCGGCACCGTGACCGAGCCCGCGACGGACACGCCGTACGGCCGGCTGGCGGGCGCTGCCGACCGGACAGGCGCGCGGTTCAAGCTGGTGGGATCGCGCTGATCACTGGCCGCAGACGGCGGAGGCGACCGGAGACGGCCGGGACCGTTCGGGATAAAAGTGGGTTTAATTTCGAGCGGTGATGCCGGAGTAGTCGGCTACGACCCGCAGCCCGGACTCGCCGCGCGGCGGAACGTACGTCGCGAACTGCTCCAGGTAGCCGATCCCGGCGGTCGTCAGGGCCTGGCCGGGGGAGTAGAAGCCGGGGACGGTCAGGTGCAGGACCTCCCCGGTGGGCGCGGTGAGGGTCAGCTCGGCGGCGTCGGTGTAGAAGAACAGCGCGCCGCCGTCGGTGGTCGCCAGGCCGAACAGCGGTCCGCCGCCCGGCGTGTGCTGATCGGTGATCGAGGCGGCGGGGACCTGCTTGCGCCAGAACGCCTGGTCGACGCCATCGGCGAGGTTGCCGGGGTTCGGCGGCCCGGTCTGCCCGC
>JASHXJ010000493.1 GCA_030043595.1 Trebonia sp. | reverse complement strand
TGCCATGCCGACGGCTGGCCGACGGCCTGGACGGGACCCAGGGCGCGGGTGAGCGGCACGGCGACCGGGCAGCTTGCCAGCGCGCTGTCGGCGTGGGCGGCGGGCGTCACGCTGGTCACGATCGCCGACGGGCGCGATGACGTGGGCACCACGGTCAGCGCGTTCTGCCCTGTGTCACTGGACCCGCCCCTTGTGCTGGTGTCGCTGATCGCCGGCTCGTATCCGGCGGAGGTGCTCAGCAGGCCGTCGCTGCCTGCCCAGCGGTTCGCGGTCACGCTGCTGTCGGCCGGGCAGAAGGTGCTGGCCGGGCGGTTCGCCGCCGCGGGGCGGCCCAGCGCGCGGCTGCTCCTCGACGACGTCCCGCACGTGCGCGGCGCCTCGTCAGGCGCGCTCATCCCCGGCGGCGGCCTGGCCGCCGTGGAGTGCTCGGTCGCCCGCCGTGTCCCGGCGGGCGACCACCTGCTCGTGATCTCCGAGGTGACCGGGCTGGCGTACGTCGCGGAGACCGGCGACCCGCTGGTCCGCTTCCGCGGCCGCTACCCGGCCCTGACCGGGTAGCGGCCGGTCCGCGGTTACAGCTGGCTGCGGACGGCGAGCTGGTAGAGCTCGGGCACCTTCTGCACGGCCATCTCGCTGGCGATCTGGATGCCGACCAGCATGAGCCCGAGGCCGTAGCCGGCGGAGCACACCACCAGCAGCGGCATCCGGACCGCGGCCGGAGCCCCGGCGGAGATGATCACGACGAGGATGACCGGCGCGATCGCCACCAGTACGAACAGGAGGCCGAGCAGGGTCGCCGCGACCGAAAGGCCCGTGTAGCCGGTGGCGGCTCGCGGCATGGGGGTGCCTGCCCGCTTTTCCGCCGGGTAGGGCATGGCGGCGCTGAAGATGTTGGCCAGGCCGAGGCCCGCACCGATCGCGGCCAGGTCAACGGCCATGCTCAGGAATCCGTCCAGCGGATGCCCGGCCACCGCGGCCAGGCCGAAGGAGGCCGCGGTGAGCAGCGGCACCGCGATGGCGCCGTATGCGAGATTCTGCCCGCAGAAGTAGGCGTGCAGCGCGCGGCGATCGCTCAGCGCCATGGCCTCCAGGCCGAAGGCCGGCCCGGTCATCCCGAACGCGTTAGCGTGGAAGATGCCGACGAACGCGCCCCCGAAGAACCCGCTGATGATCAGGCCGACCAGGTAGGCCGGGGTCATGATGGCCCTGACCGACGCGACCGCCATGATCACGACGATGATGCCCCAGTAGACGAGCGATTGCGGGTCGCGGCGCTGGTAGACCCAGAACCTGGCGGCCACCGTGCCGGCCAGGCCGTACCGGGCGAACGGCAGCGTCGCGCCGTGCACCCTCGCCGACTGGGTGCTGGTGTCGGCCGTCACCAGGGCGCGGCCGAGAAGCAGGATCCACAGCGCGCCGAGCACGACGATGACGGCGGCCAGCACGCCCAGGCGCGCCAGCGCCGTGCCCGGATGCCCGTCGGACGCGTCCTGGATCGCGTGCGCGGCCAGGCCCGGCGGTATCCAGCGCAGCCACCGGTCGACGCCGGCGAAGCTCGCCGCGGTCAGCTTGCCCTCGGCGGTAAGCCCGGGCACGACCTGAATGAAGCCCTCGTACAGGGCGAAGAGCGGGATGACCAGGAGGACGGCGAAGTCCTTGCCGCGGCGCGAGCGCAGCATCCCGGCCAGGCCGGTGGTCACGAACCGGGCCAGCGTGATGCAGAACAGCACCTGCAGCAGCACCGCGAGCACCGCGACGAGCACGCCGAACCCGCCCCTGGCCAGTCCGATGGTCACCCCGAGCAAGCCGAGCACGTTGGCCAGCGGCCAGGCGCCGGTGGCCGAGGCGGCCAGCAGTCCCACCGCGAGCCGGCGGGTACGCAGCGGGTACAGGGCCAGCGTGGCAGGGTCCAGCGTGCCGTCCAGGCCGAAGACGACCAGCGGCAGGATCAGCCAGCCGAACGCGAACACGGTGAAGACCACCGTGGTCAGGTCCACCGCCGCACTGTGGCCGCGCAGCCTGGCCAGCACGATGAAGATGAAGACCGCCCCGGCCACGGCGAGGATCGTGCTGAGCACGAAGCCGACCTTGGCCCCGGTGGACGCGCGCAGCGCGTTGCGCAGCAGGCGCAGCTTCAGCTGGACGAGGAGCCGAGCCATGACAGTCCCTCCTCACCGGTCGCCCTGGAACCGACCAGGTCGATGAACGCCCGTTGCAGGGTCTTGCCGCCGCGCACCTCGTCGGTGGTGCCGGTGGCCACGATCTTGCCCTTGTCGATGATGGACACGTGGTCGCAGACCTGTTCGACCAGCTCCATGACGTGGCTGGAGAACAGCACGGTCGAACCGGAGCCGACGTAGCGGGTCAGCAGGCGCCGGATCACATCGGCGGAGACCGGATCGACGCCTTCGAGCGGCTCGTCAAGGAACAGCACCGAGGGGTTGTGGATCAGCGCGCAGCCGAGCGCGACCTTCTTGCGCATGCCGGTGGAGTAGTCCGCGACCAGCCTCCTGGCGTCCGCGGTCAGGTCCAGCACGCCCAGCAGCTGGGCGGACCGGTCCCGGGCCTCGCGGGCCGGCAGGCCGCGCAGCCTGCCGGAGTACTCCAGCAGTTCCTCGCCGCTCAGCCGCTCGAACAGCCGGGCCTCGGCGGGAACCACCCCGATGATCGCCTTGGCGGCGGGGGGGTCGGCCCACACGTCGAGCCCGTTGATCAGGATCTGGCCGTCGTCAGGCCGGAGCAGGCCGGTCATCATCGACAGCGATGTGGTCTTTCCCGCTCCGTTCGGTCCGACCAGCCCGGCCAGGGAGCCGGCCGCGATCTGCAGGTCGATCCCGGCCACGGCTTGCTTGTCGCCGAAGCTCTTGCGTAGTCCTCGTACCTCGATGGCTGACGGATTTCCCATCTCTGCCTCCTGTGAGAGCAGCTACCGCCTCCCGCCCGCCGGGTGGGATCGTCGCCCCTAAAACTGATATCACTATGCTAGATATGTAATATCAGCGACGTCAACCCGGCAGGCGCTTCCATTGTCCGGTTTCTACTGTCCGATGCGGGAGCCGGCCAGCCAGACCGCGCGGACCAGGGGGACGCCCGGGCGGTAGGCCAGGTGGGCGTGCGACGGGGCGTCCAGCATGATCAGGTCGGCGCGCGCGCCGGGCGCCAGGTACCCGACGTCCGCCCGGCGCAGCGCGCGGGCACCGCCCGCCGTCGCCGCCCAGACCGCCTCGGCCGTTGTCATGCCCATGTCGCGGACCGCGAGCGCGACGCAGAAGGGCATGCTCGAGGTATACGACGATCCCGGGTTGCAGTCGGTGGCGAGCGCCACCACGGCGCCCGCGTCGAGCAGGCGGCGGGCGTCGGGATACGGCTGCCGCGTGCCGAACTCCGCGCCAGGGAGCAGCGTGGCGACCGTGCCGGAAGACGCCAGCGCCGCGACGTCCGCGTCGCTCAGGAACGTGCAGTGGTCGGCCGACGCGGCGCCCGCCTCCACCGCCACCATGACACCCGGGCCCTGGCCCAGCTGGTTGGCGTGCACGCGGGGCTGCAGTCCGCGCGCCTGGCCGGCGGCCAGCACGGCGCGTGCCTCGTCGGCGCCGAACGCGCCGCGCTCGCAGAAGACGTCCACCCACCGCGAGTGCGGCGCGCACGCCTCGAGCATCGGCCCGCAGACCAGCTCCACGTACGTGCCCGAGTCACCGTCGAACTCGGCGGGCACCACATGCGCGCCCAGGTACGTCACTTCCGGCGTGACCTCGGCGGCCAGCGCCACCGACCGGGCCTCGTCGGGGACGGTCAGGCCGTACCCGGATTTGCACTCGAACGTCGTCGTCCCCTGCCGGAGCATCTCCCCCGCGAGCCGGCGCAGCCCGGCGCGCAGTTCGGCGTCGGTCGCGGCGCGCGTCGCGGCGACGGTGGACGTGATGCCCCCGGCCGCGTACGGGCGGCCGGCCATCCTGGCGGTGAACTCGGCGCTCCGGTCGCCGGCGAACACGAGGTGGGCGTGCGAGTCGACGAACCCGGGC
>JASHXJ010000492.1 GCA_030043595.1 Trebonia sp. | reverse complement strand
CGGCCACGCCCTCCAGTGATGCTCGTACGGCAGGCAGGATCAGCAGCCCGCGTCGGATTCGGCTTGCTGCGCGTTCCCGGTGTCGCCGCCGGTGTACTCGGCGGTCGCGATGGCATAGCCGCCGCTTGCGCTGCCGCTGGCAAGCGGGAAGCTCTCGGTCTTGTGGACGCCGTCAGAGCACCAGGTGCTGACGACCTCGGTCACCGAGTCCGTGATTGAGCCGTCCCCCTCAAGCTGCGCGCTGACGTAGTAGTACAGCGCACCGGGGTTGTAGGTCAGCGATGCGCTCCAGGGCAGCGGGTTACCGTCGCCTAGCGGCCCGTAGCCGCCGCTGGCCTGGTCGTCGATGCTGTCGGTGCCGTACTGGATGCTCGGCTCTCCGCTGCCCTGCACCTGGAAGACCACCACGTCCGTCTGGCGTGTCATCGTGGGCGCGGGCGGCGACCCGCTTCCTGCGGGCGACCCGCTCCCTGATCCGGCAGCTGGTGATCCTGCCCCCGGCGAGCCTGCAGCTGGCGAGCCGGGCGCTGGCGAGCCTGGTGCCTGCGATCCCGCCGCCGGCGCAGCAGCCGGCGTCTGGCTGACCGTGCCAGCCGATGAGCATGCGGCCACGCTAAGCGCGGCGCCCCCGAGCACAAGGCTGGTCCTCGTCATGTTAATGATTGCCCCCTTATCCAGGGTGCGGGGCACCTGGTCAACGCCAGGGTGCCCCGCATGTCTCGGTTCGGCATCGTCCAGGAGTCAGTCCGGCGGTCCTTCCTTGCGCTCGCGGCTGATCTCCGCCGCTGACGCCGACCACGCTTCCGCGCCGTTCTCGAAACGGCGGATGACCTGGCGGTGGTCGCCCTCGGCGATGACGACCGCCTTCGGCGTGCCGACCGCGCTACGGTACAGGGCTGCGTCAAGGGCGTCGAGCAGGCCCTGCAGCGTGCCGGGAAGGACCCCCGGCGGGATCTCGGACCTGGCGTCCTTGTCGGCGTCCTCGACGACGTAGGTCTTGCCGGCCGTGGCCGTGGTGACCGCCTTCCCCTGCGGCAGTCCCGTCCCGTGATCAAGTCTGCAACACGGCGAACGGCGGCGGGGGCGGCCCGGGCTGTGGCAGACTCCGGCACGAACGGCGCCCAGCGATCCAGCGCGCGGGGCCACCTCCGCGAAAGGACTTCGTGATGGACAGGGTCATCCGTTACACCCATCTCGCCTTCCAGGCCCTCGCCCTCGCCGATGAGGGCGAGACGCTCGACCTGGACGAGACCCGCAAGCACGCCGAGGACGGCACCCTGCTCGCCTGGCTCAAGGAGGAGCTCGGCGACCGCATCGACCTCACCTACTACGAGGACGCCGACAAGGCCATGCTCAGCGACCGGTTCGCGTCGCTCGCCAACGCGACCGGCCCCGGCGACCTCGGCATCACCCGCAACGGCCTGGCGCTCGTCACCGCCTATTGCCTGGAGGCGCTACAGCAGGACCGCCAGGGCGCTTAGCGTGGCGTGGCCCGGCGCCCGTGTCGTGCTCGCCGAGCCACGCCCTGCCCGCAGCTGTGACCCGCCACACGACCGGGGGCCAGCCGCGCAGCGCGGGCCCGCGCCCCCGCTCTATCCGCCCCGCCGCCTCGTCCTCGGCGAGGACACGCCCAAACCAGGCCAGCAGCCTGTGACGCCCGCCAGGCCCGGCCAGCGCGCCTGCGAGCTCGCCTGTGGATAGCGGTGCCGGGCTGTCCGCCAGCGCCCGCAGCAGCCGGGCGCGGCGCGGATCCGCCGTCACCTTGCCGCCGTCGCTCACGCAACCCGCCCGGGCGGGATTGCCCCGCCCCTCGCGGGCAGGGGGCGCAGGCCCGCGATCCGCCGCGCGGCGCTCATCGCCTCCGGCCCGTAGCACGCCATCCACGGGTTCGGCGGCTCCTCCTGCCCGCCGTCCTGTTTCGCGGCCGGGACCGCGGCGCGGCGGCAGCCCGGGCACGACTCAAGCCGTTCGCCAAACACGTGCCCGCACCCCTCGCATGTCCGCGCGTAATACGCGGCCGCCCAGTCGCCGCCCGGCCGGCCGAGGAGCTCCTCCGCGACCAGCATCAGGCTGGTGACCCTGTCGTGGTGCCCGGCCGTGCCGGACTCCGCGGTCAGCCTCAGCACGCCCGGCGTGGTCCCCTCGGTCAGCCGCAGCGACAGCAGCTCGTCCCGCAGCGCCTCGTCGCCGGGCAGGTCCAGGCACCGGTCACGCACGAGCCTCAGCAGCATCTGCGCCCGCCGGCTGTTGCCCGGCGCGGTGAAGATGACCGGCTGCACGGACAGCCCCGACTCCCGCAGCCGCTGCACCATCGCCACGGCCTGGTACGGGTCGCCGATGATCCGCGCGTGGTTGTAGTCCCGCGCCGCCGCGGCGATGTAGTCCTCGACGTCGCCGAGCGGCACCGGCCGCCCCGCCTTCGGAACCCAGGCCTGGATCCGGTCAGCGACGATCACCCGCAGCCCGTCCCGCACCTCGCTGTGACACACTACGACCGCCGTGTGGTCCGAGCTCACCGACAAGTCGAACGCGACCACGTACTGCACCTCCGCGCGCGGCGGCAGCGGACCTTCATGCCGGACGCAGGCCGCGACCGAGTCCGCGTCCGCCAGGGCGTCGTCCGCCTCGCTCCACTGGCACAGGAACAGCCGCTTCCACAGCGACGCCAGGAGCCTGCGCCGCTCGGACTCCAGCTCCGCCTCGCTCTGCCACGGCGCCGGGCCCTCGATGTGGGATGTCCGCCACAGCGGATCCCCGAGCGCCGCCTTCCACAGCCGGTACGACCAGTGCGACGGCGACGACGGCGTCGACCCGGCCAGGCACTGGCTGTCCGGCCGCTTCGGCAGCGACGTCAGCAGGGACTCCACGAACGCCTCGGACGTCTCGTCCTTCCCGTGGTTGCAGATTTCGTCGATGAACAAGAACCTCGGCGTCCGCCCCCACGATGTGGCCAGGTCCGAGGAGATCACGTCCACCACGGCCCCCGTCGCAGGCGTCAGCACCCTGTGCTGCTGGACATCCACCGCGCCCCGCAGCTCCGGCGTGCACTCGCCGATAGCCCGGATCTTCCGCGCCAGCAGACCCGCCTGGTCCCGGCCCGCCGCCGCCGCGTACGCCTCATCACCGGCCCGGATGCCCCCGGTCAGCATCAGCGCCACCGTCGCCGCCCCCGCGTCGAACGTCTTGGACCGGCCCCGGGCCCGCAGCCAGAAATGCCGCCGCGGCCCGGAATCCCCGAGCAGCGCCCGCATATCCGCCCACTGCCCGGCGGTCGCCGCCTCACCCCACCGGGCGCCGCCATCAAGCACCATCGACGCCACAAGATCAAGCGCTGTGCCCAGATACCTCCTCAGCGGCCTCCGCCCGGCCCTCGATAACCCGCAGCTCCGCCTCACGCCGCTCCCTGATCTGCCTGCCGCGCTCCGCCAGCGCGGCGACCGCCTCCTCCGCCGACCGCACCGCCAGCCCCAGATCCCGCGCGATCCCCGCCCGCCCCCGCGGCGGCAAACCCAGATCATGCCGCAGGTGCGCCGCAAGCTTCTCCGCCTTCACCAGCTGCTCCCACACGCTCAGCGTCCGCCGCGACACCGACCTCCGCCGCACCCGCCCCGAATCCCGGCCCCCCTCCCGGTCCTCGGTCTCCGCCGCCCTCGTGACCTCCGTCAGCGCCGCCCCCAGATCCTGCTCATTCAGCCACCCCGCCAGCAGGTCCACCATCGCCTCAGCCCGCCCGTACGCCAGCAGCGACCGCCCGTACGACGGGTCACGCAGGTAATCCGGAGTCCGCGGATCAGCCAGCAACTCAGCCACATGCGCCTCCGCCAACGGCAGCAGCCGCCGCTCCGACCTCGCCCCATGAGTAACAGCAGCCCCGTTGCCCGCGGTAAACGGCGCACGCTGACCGGCAAACGCAGGCACTCACCCGCCATCACCGGAACCCGCACCCGCTATAGACACCCCGCAACGAACACCAGGAACGACACCAAGGGAGAGCACACGCTCGCGTCGCGCGGGAGTGTCCGATCGTCTGTGTAAGTGATCGTGGCGTCGGTCATGGAATTGGGATTCGTCCGTCGAAGTAGATCGTGAATGCCTGCAGCGCGTGCTTCCACCCGGAACTGCGGATCCCGACGTTCGGGGTGCGGAACTCTTCCAGGTTCCGGACGGCCAGGTAGAGGACCTTGAGCGCGGCCTGCCCGGAGGGGAACTGGCCGCGGTTGCGGGTGACCTTGCGCAGCCGGGCGTTCATCGACTCGATCAGGTTGGTCGTGTAGATCACCCTCCGGACTTCGGGCGGGAAGGCCAGGAACGGGGTGAACTCTTCCCAGTGCGCCCGCCACAGCCTGACGATCGCGGGGTACCGGTCATTCCACGTGGCGGCGAATGCGTCCAGCGCAGCTGCGGCGGCCGCCTCGTCGCTGGCGGTGTATACCGGCCGCAGGTCGCGGGCCAGTGGGACCCAGTACTTGCGGGAGGCGTACCGCAGCGAGGCGCGGATCAGGTGCACCACGCACAGCTGCACGACCGCCTGCGGCCAGGTGATGGTGATCGCGTCGGGCAGGCCGGTCAGCCCGTCGCAGCACACGATGCACACGTCGGCCACGCCGCGGCTCTTGAGCTCGGACAGCACGGTGAGCCAGAACTTCGCCGATTCCCCGGTGGTGGGGCCTACCCACAGGCCCAGGACCTGCTTGGCGCCGTCGCAGTCGATGCCGATGGCCAGGTAGACCGGCCGGTTCGACACGACGCCGTCGCGGATCTTGACCATCAGCGCGTCGATGAACACCACCGGGTAAACGCCGTCCAGTGGCCGGGACTGCCATTCCTGCAGCTCTTCGAGCACGCCGTCGGTGACCCGGGAGATCAGGTCGGGCGAGACGTCCACGTCGTACAGCTCGCGCAGGTGCGCGCGGATGTCGCGGGTGGTCATGCCGCGCGCGTACAAGGCGATGATCCGCTCGTTGAACCCGTCCAGCCGGGTCTGGCCCTTGCGGACGATCTGCGGCTCGAAGGTCCCGTTCCGGTCCCTGGGCACCGCCAGGTCCACCGCCCCCACCTCGGTCAGCAGCGTCTTCGGGCTGGTGCCGTTGCGGCTGTTACCCGACCCGCGCCCGGCCGGGTCGTGCTTTTCATACCCCAGATGCCCGGTCATCTCCTCGGCCAGCGCCCGTTCCAGCACCGCCCTGGTCACCTGGGACAGCAGCCCGTCCGGGCCGAGCAGCTCCACGCCCCCGGCCTGGGCCTTATCCAGCAGCTGATCGGCCAGCTGCTCATCGATCAGCGGCCGGCGGCCCGGCTCGCCGCCATCGCGCTTACGCGGCACCTTCGCAGTGTCGGTCATTGCGTGTCCTTCCGCGAGCCGCAATTTCCTGCGGCCCATCGTCAGGCCACGTCACTTACACAGCCGGTAAGACACGCCCTGTTAGAAACGCCGGAATGCGGCGAGAATGTGGCGTCTGATGCAGGCTGGTGTCGGTCAACGTGCTGGGCGTGGCAGCTTCAAGTCCTCCATCAGTTACCTCCGCTGGACCCGCATCACTCGCGGTGATCGAGTTCGGTTGCCAGTTACGCCCAAGCATGAGCTGGCCGACTCGGTGTGGGAGGCAATCGCGCCTGATGTTTCGTGTGCTGCGCGCAGAACACGCCGGTTGCGGCTGACGGGTCAGGCGCCCTATAGGCGGTTCCGCCGACGCTGAGGTGGTCTGAGTGCCCGGCTGCCAGCCGCGGCGATTGGGCGTGTGCGGCGTACGTTGGTGCGGAACTCCTCCCTGCTGGTCTTGGATGGCCTGTGCCAGCCGGGATGAGAATCCCCAGGTCTCCTGGCGTCCGTACACCGCCATGTCGAGCAGTGCATAGGGGTGGGCCATCGCCTCGGCGCCACGGCCGGAGGTCCAGTAGGTCTCGAATACCCAGTCGCTGTCCCGCAGATAGAACACCTGCATACCGAACCAGTCGCTCGATGTTTCTATGCCCTCGATATCGGGCCGGGGTTTGCGACCTGCTCAGGCACTACAGAGGTTGAAAGGTTGAGGTCTGAGTTCCGGCCGAGCCCGTCCGGCGCGCCTGCGTGGTTCGTGCGGTTGACAGGGCTATGCCTGTTTCGTGAGGTATGCCGATGGCGGCGGGCTGACGGCTGAGGGCCGTGCCCGGCGGGAGAGAGTGCGGCTGCAGGCCGCGGAGATGTTCGCCCAGGACGCGGACCCGGTGCAGATCGCGCGGTCACTGCGGGTCAGCACGAAGTCGGTGTACCAGTGGCGCCGCGCCTGGCGGGCCGGCGGGCAGGAAGCCCTCGCCTCGAAGGGGCCGGGCGGGAGCCCGTGCCGGCTGGATGAAGGGCAGCT
>JASHXJ010000491.1 GCA_030043595.1 Trebonia sp. | reverse complement strand
ACGCGGTGTGCACCGGGCACTACGCGCGGGTCGGCGACGACGGTCAGCTTATGCGGGCCGCCGACGACGGCAAGGACCAGTCCTACGTGCTCGCGGTGCTGACCAGGGAGCAGATCGCGCATGCGATGTTCCCGCTCGGCGACACGCCCAAGGCGCGGGTCCGCGAGGAGGCCAGGCAGCGCGGCCTGCTGGTCGCCGACAAGCCCGACAGTCACGATGTCTGCTTTATCGCGGACGGGGACACCCGCGGTTTCCTCACCCAGCGGCTCGGCCCGGCGCCGGGGCAGATCGTGGACTCCGGCGGGACCGTGCTTGGCGAGCACGACGGCGCCTACGGGTTCACCGTCGGGCAGCGCAAGGGACTGCGGGTGGACCGGCCCGCCCCGGACGGCAGGCCGCGCTACGTGCTCGGCATCGAGCCGGTAACCCGGACGGTCACCGTGGGGCCAGCGACTGGCCTTGAGGTGCGGGAGATCACCGCGCGGCGCCCGGTGTGGACCGGGTGCCCGCCGCCGCGGGAGCCGGTCGAGTGCGACGTGCAGCTGCGGGCGCACGGCGAGGTGCACCGCTGCACGGCGTCGGTGGCGGGGGACGAGATCCGGATCCGGCTGCACGAGCCCGCGCGTGCCGTGGCCGCCGGCCAGGCGGCTGTGCTCTACCGGGGCGACACCGTGCTCGGCAGCGGCACCATCTCGGCCACCCGCTGAGTCCGCGAGGTCCGCTGAGTCCCCGAAGCTCACCGTCGGCGCCGCAGCCACATGCGGCGCCGACGGCCGTTCATACCGGTCTATATGTGCGGGATGCTCTTTCGTGCGTCACGTTGCAAATACCGCAAATGCCCCACAGATCGTCACGCCATGGGGTCGTAATGCTCATAGCGATACTGCAACGACGGGCGCTCATGCCGCTTGGCCATGTGACCTCCTCACTTCAGGCCTTCGTGCAGTGCGTTATCCGGGCCGCGGCTGATCCCGTGGCCCGGCGCCGGCGCCGGCGTCAGCCGGCGCCGGAGTCTTCTGGCTGGCTCCCGTCGGCTTCCGCCGCGCCGTCGGGTCCGTCCAGCTCACCGTCTTCGCCGTCCGTCGGCGCGGTGTAGTACTGGTCGCTCGCCGCCCGGGCGAGCTCCCTGGGAAACGTGCCGGAGTTCGTGACGAACTGGTTGCGGTCCGCGGGGAACACGGTGAACGTCGCGCGGAACGGGATCGGGCCTTCGTCGCTGTCCCGGTAACCCGTGCGGATCACGGAGACCACCGACACCCGGCCGTCGTCGGGCAGCTTGAAGAACCGCGCCTCGTCCTGGCCCGGCGCGCGGACGAGGATCCTGTCCCGGTGCCCGACCTCCTCGAGGCCGAGCGTCCGCTGCAGGTAGGCCACCGCGCCGCCGGGGATGTCCTGAGCCATGAGCAGGTCGACGGCGCCCTTCTGGATGAGCTCCATCGGGTAGGCGGTGATCTGCACGGACCACGGCATCTTGTTGATGAAGCGCTCCTGCCGTCGCGTGATGACCTGGGTCCCCTCGGCGATGCGCAGGCGCTCGGCGATGTAGCTCGGCGCGATGAGGACCTCGACGCGCGGGACCGACGCCGACGGCGTCAGGCCGCGCTCCGAGACCTCCGCGAAGGCGCCGTACCCCTCGCCGCCGCCGAGGCCGGTGTCGCGGTCGGCGGACAGCGTGGTGACGAACGGCTTGAACTGCTGTGCCACGAACGTGCCCTGACCGGGCTTGGTCTGGACGAGACCGCGGGTGGTGAGCCACTTGACCGCGTCCCTGATCGTGTTCCGCGACGCGTTGTACGTCCGCCTGAGCTCGAGCTCGGTGGGCAGCTGGTCGCCGGGGCCCAGGTCGCCGCCCTCGATCTGCTCGCGCAGTTCCTGGGCGATGGTCCAGTAAATAGGATCGGCCACAACATCTCCCGTCGTCGCCTGGTCGCAGGCACCCGATAGCTACCCGTTCCGGTGACAGCGCACGCACCGTCGATACCAGCAGTTGGGATAGCCGGGATAGCAGGGTCTGTTGGCCTAAACCTAGCAGACTGGATGCCTGGTTTGGCTAGGACCATCTTCAAACGCGGGCGTGTCGCGGGCCGTGCGGTCTTTTCGCAGGTCCGCGCCCTGTAGTACCAGCCATCCCAACAGCCGGGATGAATCATACCGTTCATTCCACAAGAATCTACCCAATGTTTGGTTTCGCCCCTGTTAGGCTGGGGGAGCACTCTAGTAGTACCAAATGTAGGGATGGCCCGGACTGATCATCTAGGTCATGTCAGCTAGGCAGGACACCTGGTCCTATCAGGAGGTATGCCCGGCGGACCGCACGGCCGCCGGCGGGACGTACGGGAGGGCCGACATGCACGGCTTCGAGGTAGCGGCGATCATGCTCCTCATCGGGTTCCTCGGTGGGGTCCTGGCCGGAATAGTCGTGATCGTGTCGGTCGCGTCACGACGAGAGGACCGGTATTACTCCCTGACCGGCGAGGCGCCGGACGCCGCGTGCCGCGGCGCGCGGTGGCTCGTCGGGATGGGCGCGCGCGGCAGCGGGTTCCCGCGGATGGATCCGCCGCCCGCGAGCCAGGAAAGCGACAACAGTCCCAGCTGGCCGGATAGCGGATTCAGCGGCTGATGAGCCCGGGCGCGACCGCGGGGGCCGCGCCCGGGCGGCAGCCGCGACGCCGGTGCGCGTCCGGGACCTGAGCAGCGGCGGCGGCTAAGCTCAACAGCGTGGCTGAACTGGCTGACAAGGCGTTCCCGTGGGCACCGGGTACCGCGACCGGCATCGGGTCGATGCCCGGCGTCGACCCGATGGAGGCGGCGCGGACCATCGCCGGCGAGCTGCCGGACTTCCCGCACCTGGCCGAACTCCCCGGCCGCGGCCCAGGTGCCGACATGACCGGCCGCGCCGCCGCCATGCTGGTGGACATCCCGGCCGAGCTCACCGCGCGCGGCTGGCGGATCGCCGAGCGCCCCGGCCGGGACCTGCGCCGCGCGAAGTCGATGCTGTCGTCTGACCTGGACGCGATGGAGGAGGTCCTCGACGGCTACCAGGGCCTGCTCAAGGTCCAGGTCTGCGGCCCCTGGACGCTCGCCGCGACGCTGGAGCAGCCGCGCTCGCTGAACGCCGCGCTCGCCGATCCCGGACTGGTCGCCGACCTCGCCTCCTCGCTGGCCGAAGGCGCCGCCGGCCACGTCGCGGAGGTCGCCAAGCGCGTGCCGCGGGCGACCATTGCCGTGCAGTTCGACGAGCCCTCGCTGCCCGCGGTGATCCAGGGGTCGGTGCCAACCGCGAGCGGCCTGTCCCGGGTCCGTGCCGTCGAAGAAGAAGTCCTGCGCGACAGGCTGCACGAGGTGCTCGCCGCTTCCGGCCGCTACAGCATCGTGCACTGCTGCAGCAGGGACTGCCCGTTCGGGATAATCACGGGAGCCGGGGCGGACGCGGTGTCGTTCGACCTGCACCAGCTACGGCGCGATGATTACGATCGGCTCGCCGCTGTGGCTGAGGCCGGCGCGGGCGTGTTTGCCGGGGCCATCTCCTTCGGTTATCCGGAAGCGATGGGGGTTACTCCCACCGACACCGCCCGGGCCGTCGCGAAGGTGTGGCGCATGATGGCCCTTCCTGCGGCACAGTGCGCGCCGCAGGTCGTGGTCACTCCCGCCTGCGGGCTTGCCGCCGCCTCGCCGGCCTAGGCCCGCGGGGCGCTGCGATGGTGCCGCGAGGCGGCGCGGATCCTGCCCGAGATGATGGGGGAGATGGCGTAGTAATGGACCTAGCGCGATCGCGGCAGCAGCACGCCGAGCTGACCGAGAAGCTCACCGATGCGCAGTACCGGTACTACGTGCTGGACGCGCCGACGATCTCCGACGCCGAGTACGACCAGGACCTGCGCACGCTGGAGCAGATCGAGGAGCAGTTCCCCGAGCTGCGCACGCCGGACTCGCCGACGCAGAACGTGGGTGGTGGGCTGTCGACCCTGTTCACCCCGGTGCAGCACCTGGAGCGGCTGCTCAGCCTGGACAACGTGTTCTCCGCCGAGGAGTTCACCGGGTGGGCGGAGCGGGCGGCGCGGCTGGGCGGCACCGGGCCGTACCTGTGCGAGCTGAAGATCGACGGGCTCGCCATCGACCTGGTGTACGAGCGGGGGCGGCTGGCGCGGGCGGCCACCAGGGGGGACGGCCGGACCGGCGAGGACGTGACGCTGAACGTCAGGACGATCGGGTCGGTACCGTCCAGGCTGACCGGATCCGGGGTGCCCGAGGTCCTCGAGGTGCGCGGCGAGGTGTTCCTGCCCGAGGCGGCGTTCGCGCGGCTGAACGAGTCGCTGCAGGAGGCCGGCCGGCCGGCGTTCGCCAACCCGCGGAACGCGGCGGCCGGCTCGCTGCGGCAGAAGGACCCGAGGGTGACGGCGTCCCGAGCCCTGGACGCGATCGTGCACGGCATCGGCCGTGTGGTTGGCTCGGACCACGGCGACATCAGCGGCGCCGCTGCGGGGCCGAGCGAGGGCGGCCACCTGGCGGGTGCGCCGGACACGCAGTCCGGCTGGTACGAGCGGCTACGGGAGTGGGGCCTGCCGGTCAGCGACCGGTACAAGGTCGTCTCCGGCCTGGCCGAGGTCGAGGCCTACATCGCTTACTACGGCGACCCGGTGCACCGGCACGAGACGGCGTACGAGATCGACGGCGTGGTCGTGAAGATCGACCCGCTGCAGGTGCAGCGCGCGATGGGCGCGACCAGCCGGGCACCGCGCTGGGCGATCGCCTACAAGTACCCGCCGGAGGAGGTGACCACGCGGCTGCTCGACATCCGGGTCAACGTGGGGCGCACCGGACGGGTCACCCCCTACGCGGTGATGGCGCCGGTCAAGGTCAGCGGGTCCACCGTGGAGCAGGCCACGCTGCACAACGAGGACGAGGTCAAGCGCAAGGGCGTGCTCATCGGCGACATGGTGGTCTTGCGCAAGGCCGGCGAGGTGATCCCCGAAGTGGTCGGCCCGGTGGCCGAGCTGCGCACAGGAGACGAGCGGGAGTTCGTCTTCCCCCGCGTGTGCCCGTCCTGCGGCACGCCGCTGACCAGGGACGAGGGCGAGGTGGACTGGCGCTGCCCGAACACGCGGTCCTGTCCCGCGCAGCTGCGTGAGCGGCTGTTCCACGTCGCCTCGCGGGGCGCGCTCGACATCGAGGTGCTCGGCTACGAGGCCGTCGTCGCGCTCTTGGACTGCGGGCTCGTGGCCGACGAGGGCGACATGTTCGGGCTGACCGGGGACAAGCTCGCCACCTGCCCGTTCTTCGTGAACAAGGCGGGCGGGCTGAAGGTCAACGCGCAGGGGCTGCTGGCGAACCTGGCCGAGGCGCGAGCCAGGCCGCTGTGGCGGGTCCTTGTCGCGCTGTCCGTCAGGCACGTGGGCCCGACCGCCGCCCGGGCGCTGGCCGAGGCCTTCGGGTCCGTGGACGCGATCGCCGCCGCCTCGCCGGACGCGCTGGCCGCGGTGGACGGAGTCGGGCCGACGATCGCCGCCTCGCTCGCGGAGTGGTTCAGCGTCGACTGGCACGTCGCGATCGTGGACAAGTGGCGGGCGGCGGGCGTGCGGCTCGCGACCCCGGGGTTCGACCCCGCGGCGGCGGCGTCCCGGCTGCTGGCCGGCGTGACCGTCGTCATCACCGGAACGCTGGCCGGCTTCACCAGGGACGAGGCGGCCGAAGCGGTCCGCGCGGCGGGCGGCAAGGTCTCGTCCTCGGTGTCGAAGAAGACGAACTTCGTCGTCGCCGGGGAGAACGCGGGCTCCAAGTACGACAAGGCCGTGGAGCTGGGCGTGCCGATCCTGGACGAAGACGGGTTCCGTGCGATGCTGTCTGGCCCGGGGGGGTTATTGGGGGGGCGGGTAGCCCCCCCCCAATGCCGGGCGGATCCCGGGGGGCCGCCCCCCCGGGAGTGACTAGCTCTTCGCGCCCTCGAGGGCTCGAAGGTCGTAAATGAAGTTCTGCCCGTTGGGCGTGCCGATGCCGGTCATGGTGTCGTAGCCCACGCGGGTCACCTGGCCGGTGTAGCCGAGCATGCTGAAGCTCTGGTCGTCGAACGTGATCAGCGACAGCAGCCCGCACTGAGCGACGTCACACGCGACGCCGTGGTAGCGCGAGGGCGTGCTCGACGTGACCGGCAGCGTGTCGTGCACGGCGCTCGTCCCGGCCAGCTTGTAGAGCACCGGGTTGAGGAAACCGAACGCGTGCTGGTACTGCTCGGCGTCGGCCACCATGCCCGCCACCAGCGGGGAGGAGAGGCTGGTCCCGCCGATCGGCGACAGCGAGAACCCGGTGGGTTCGCCCTTGGAGTTGAAGTTCAGCAGGCCGATCGCGAACCCGGTGAAGTTGTCCGCGTCCGCGCTGATGTCCGGCACCGCCCGGACCAGCCCGCCGCGGTTCCCCGGCGGGACGGCCAGCGAGTCGGGCACCACGCCCTTCTGGTAGGACGGCTGCGCCCACAGCAGGCTGGGACCGCCGCCGGCCGCGCCGAACTCGCCCTGCGTGACCCACTTGTTGTTGATGTCCGCGGAGATGTTGTCCGACCAGCCGGTCTCGAACAGCCGGGCGACCTTGTTGCCGATGCCCAGAGTCGTGCCGCCCACCGCGGTGGCGTACGGGTCGCTGGACGGGGTGAACACGCCGGAGCCGTCGGCGCTCGAGAACAGCATGCTGACGCCCTCGATGGCGGCCCGGATCAGGTAGTTGTGCTCGATGTTCAGCATGTTGATCGGGATCGTCTCGTCCCCGATCTCCCAGGAGTTCGACGCGATCTCGGCCAGCGGGTGGTTGTCCGCGCCGTTGAGGATCGCCGTGTCGGCGTCGTAGACGGCCTGCGCGCCGAAGAAGCCGTTGTTGCAGGAGTCGCCACCGACGACGAGCTGGTTCGCCAGCGGCGCCATGTCGTAGGACGCCTCGACGTCCAGCTGCTCTTCGATGTCGAAGGGGTCGCCGCAGGCCGAGCCCTGGCCGAGGGACAGCTCCGCGTACCGGCTGGCGGACGGGGACTGGATGCGCATGGAGGCCGCGTAATCCTGCAGGGTCAGGAACATGTCAGGAGCCAGGCCGACCTCCACCAGCGCGATGGTCACGCCCTTGCCGATGTTGTGCCTGTTGTAGCCGTAGGCGCGGCGCAGCTGGCTGGCGGTGTAGCCGCAGAGCACGGTCGGGACGTTGATGGTGCCGAAGACCTTCGGCAGGCGCTGCGCGTAGTGCTGGCCGTAGTACTGCGAGCACGCGAACGAGATCGGCTTGCCGCTTGCCGCGCCGGTCGTGGCCGGGACAGCGGTCCGCACGTAGGTCTGCTTCAGTGCCGCGTTGTCCAGGCCGGTGACGCCAACCACGCTGGCGGCGAGCGACGCGGGCAGGGAGACTGCCTGGTCGTTGGCGCGCAGCAGGTACTTGCCGGCGTTCACGTCGGCGGTCGGCCGGTAGTACTCCATCTGCAGGCGGAACGCGGCGTTGATCTTCGTCACTGTCGCGGTCGCCTGCACGTAGTCGCGCCCGGAGTCGGTCGCGATGCCGGTGAACCCGGACGACCGCAGCCACGACTCGACGGCGGCGGCCTGCTCGGTGCTCGCGCCGAAGCGGGCCATGTAGGCGGACGGGGTCAGGTAGTGCCCGAACAGCGGGTTGCCCGGCGTGCTGACCGCGTTCGCGTAGCTCTGCGCGGCGGCGGTCTTCTGCGTCAGCCAGACCTGAATCGTCAGCTTCTGGGAGCCGGGAACCGCGCCGATCGCGCTGCTCGCGGTCGCGAACGGAACAACGGTGTCCGATAGGGTCCTGACCGCTGCGCTCTGTGCGCCCCCGGAGAGGTTCGCGTCCGCCTGCGCTGCTGCGCCGCCGGTTACCGCGGCGATCGTCGTCGCTGCCAGCGCAGTGGCGGCGACGACAGTCATCGGTCTTTTCATGGTCTCCCTGACGAGACGGAAGTTGTCGTGGACTTGGCCGGCTAGCGGGGAGGCCACCGCCAGAATACGGAGAAACAACGGTAAAGTCCTTAAATGACACAGAATGTTTCGCCACTTTTGGCGGCTTCTGCCGGGGTAATCGCTTACGGCTTTTTCCTGGGGGCACCCTAGGATGGCGTGCATGTCCATTACCCGTGACGAGGTCGCCCACCTGGCCCGGTTGTCGAGGCTCGCGCTCAGCGACGATGAGCTGGATCATCTGGCTCCGCAGCTTGACCAGATCATCTCGGCGGTCGCGCAGGTGCAGGAGGTGGCGGCGGAGGGGATTCCGCCGACTTCGCACGCGACCGGCCTGACCAATGTGTTCCGCGAGGACGAGCCCGCGCCCTGCCTGACGCCGGAGGAGGCCCTGTCCGGCGCTCCGGCCGTCGAGCTGCAGCGCTTCAAGGTGCCGCGGATCCTGGCCGAGGAACCCTGACGGGGGAGACATGGACGAGCTCATCACGATGACCGCGGCGCAGCTGTCCGCCGCGATGGCCGCCGGGCAGGTTTCGGCCGCCGAGGTGACCGCCGCGCACCTGGACCGGATCGCGAGCGTCGATGACCGGGTGCGCGCGTTCCTGCACGTGGCCGCCGACGGTGCGCTCGCGCAGGCGGCGGAGATCGACCGCAGGCGCGCGGCGGGTGAGCCGCTCGGCCCGCTGGCCGGCCTCCCGGTCGCGGTGAAGGACCTGTTCACGACCGTCGGCATGCCGACCACGTGCGGGTCGCGCATCCTGCAGGGCTGGCATCCGCCGTACGAGTCGACGATTACCAGGCGGCTGCGGGACGCCGGCGCCGTGCTGATCGGCAAGACGAACATGGACGAGTTCGCGATGGGCTCGTCCACCGAGAACTCCGGGTTCGGGGCATCGCGCAATCCGTGGGACCTGAACCGCGTCCCGGGCGGCTCCTCCGGCGGCTCGGCGGCGGCGGTCGCGGCCTACGAGGCGCCGCTGGCGCTCGGCACCGACACGGGCGGCTCGATCCGCCAGCC
>JASHXJ010000490.1 GCA_030043595.1 Trebonia sp. | reverse complement strand
CAGTGATTTCCCTGGCGGCGCTCGCCGGACCCTGGGGACTCGGCGCAGTCGCTCGTGCGCAAGCATCGGTGTCGCCCATTGCGGCCGTCCCCGCGCCATATACCGTACCGAACGGCCACTTTACCGACGTGGCGGCGGCGTCGCCTGACAACGCCTGGGCGGTTGGCTTCACGCAGTCCCCCAACGGCATGATTGTTCTGCCCCTGCTGGTGCACTGGAACGGCAGGGCATGGTCGCAGATGGCCGTCCCGGGAGTTCAGCAAGGCGACCTCTATAGCGTCACCGCGGTTTCCGCAGCCGACGTCTGGGCTGTCGGCATCAACTACGGCTCCGGGCCGGGGGTCGTGATACTGCACTGGAATGGCAGGGTGTGGAGCCGGGTGCTGAATGCGGCCGTGTCGAATCCCACGTTCGACACGGCCGCGGTGGCGGCCAGCGCGCATGAGGTCTGGGTGGCCGCCTCCAACGGGAACGTCGCCGAGTTCCTGCACCTTACCGGCGGCCGCTGGTATGTCGTCCCCGCCAACCTGCCGAAGGGCTACCAGGTTACCGGTATCGCCATGGTCAGCTCGAAGCTCGCGTGGGCAGCCGGCGACTTCCAAGCGCCCACCGCCAGCGGCAAGAGCTTCCTCGCTCGATGGAACGGTTCGGTCTGGGAACGGGTAGCAGACCCGATAATGGCGGACGGGTACACCAATGCGGTGGCCAGCGGCCCGGGCGGCGTCGTATGGGTGGCCGGGGACGCCAATGGGGGCGGGCCTCGAAGCAGCATGTGGTGGGACGGCAAAAGCTGGCATCAGGTAAAGAACCAGTCCCCGGGCATCGCCTGGTTCTGGGGCCTCGCCTTCATCCCCGGCGGCACGGTATGGGCGGCCGTTATGCCGTACTCCAGCTCTGCAGGGGGCACAATCGCGCAATGGACCGGCAGCGCCTGGAAACAGGTAACGGTGCCCGGTACTACGGACATAGCTCTGCTATCCCTGGCGGGTACGTCGGTGCGCAACGTGTGGGCGGTCGGCGTTGGGGGTACCAGCACTGGGTTCGGCGTGATCCTGCACTGGAACGGCAAGACCTGGAGCTAACCCGCCGGGTAGGTGATCCCGCCGGAAACGGCCAGAACCAGCCCATGGAGTCAGGGAAACCCGGCGCTTAGCATCATTGTGTGCGGCGCGTAAACCGGCTCGGCGGGCTCACGATCTCCGCTGCGCTCTCGTTGGCCTCTGTGGGGGCAATCGCCAGCCCCGCGCGGTCAGTGACCTCGGCCGCGTCGCCCGCTGTCACGTCATTCACTATCCAGGGAAGCCTGTCGGGCATCGCAGCCGTCTCGGCCACTGACGCGTGGGCAGTCGGTAGCAGCGGTGGCTTCGGGGTGACCGGAGCGAAGACGCTGATCCTGCACTGGAACGGCGTGAAATGGTCGCAGGTGACGAACCTGAGCCCGGTCTACGGTGCGCTCTACGCGGTGACCGCCGTCTCGGCCGACAACGCGTGGGCGGTCGGTGAGGCCACCAATTCCCAGGGCCAGGACAGCATGCCCCTGGTCATGCACTGGAATGGCAAGAAGTGGGCACGAGCGGCCGGAGTGCCGAAGATGGAAGGCCAGCTGTTCGCAGTCGCGGTCTCCGGGGATAGCGTCTGGGCAGTCGGTGACGCCGGCGACGGCACCTACCTGCCCGCTCTTATCCTGCACCTGACCGGTAATCGCTGGTACCTGGTTCCCGTGCAGACACCCAGAATCTCCTACCTTTACGGTGCTGCGGCCACGGGCAACGGCACGGCCTGGATAAGCGGTCAGTCATTCACCTCGCCCAACGCCAACACGTACAGCATCCTCATGCGGTGGAACGGGCAGGAGTGGAAGTCCGTCTCATCCCCGTTGCAAGGCGCTAGCAAGATCATAAACGCGCTGTCTGCTGGCCCCGCTGGTGCCCTATGGGCAGCCGGGGCGTCAATCACCTCCAAGAATGGCATCAACACCTACTCCGCGACCACCATGCTGTGGAATGGCAAGACATGGCGGACGGTGCCAGTCCCTGATCCGGCGGACAACGGGCTCGCCGCGGTCGGTTTCGTCCCGGGCGGCACTGCATGGGCGGTCGGCAATACGGAGTCAGAGGCCGTTCTCATCCTGCGCTGGACCGGTCGCGCCTGGACCCAGGTGATCTATCGCGGGGCACCTGGCGGCATGCTGTCAGCGGTCGCAGCGACTTCACCAAGCAACGCCTGGGCGGTCGGTTCCGAGTCCCCAGGAGAGCTACCGGAGACCCTGATCCTGCACTGGAACGGCACGACCTGGAGCTGATCCCGCCCCGCCAAGGCGCTGACCCACGGCTGCATGCAGCATGGGGGCGTCCGGCCGATGCCCCCGAATGTCAGACCCCGCGCCTACGCTGCGGTTATGGCCATTGACACGCTGCTGCCCGACATCCCGAGGCCGCCGCGCCGGTACATGGTGACCGTCACGCTCTCGCCGCCCGAGGGGGACGGCAGGGCACTGCCGCAGGAGGCCCACGCGGTCGCGGAACTGACAGCGGCAGCCGTGGCGGCGCAGGGACTGGTGACCGCGTGGACATCGGCGCGGGCGGTGCTCTCGATGGTGGTCGAGTCATCGTGCCAGGCGGACGCGCTGGCGGCGGGCGTGGCGGTTGTCAGGGCGCTGGGCGGGGAGCAAGGGGCGTCGGTGGAGGCGGAGCCGGTCCCGGTGCCCCATTAATTATAACAAAATGGCTACAATTCGGAATAGTTCGCGTTGCACCCGTAGACCGTACGCCGACAGGGCGCGTCAATCCGGACAAGAGGGCACACATGGCGCGCCCCCTCGTACCGGGGAGGACATGATGGCGTACACACCAGGCGGCGGGCAGCCTCCGCAGTACCCGCAGCAGCCTTACGGCCAGCAGTGGCCACCGCAGCAACCACAGCAACCGCAGAGCCCGTGGGGCCAGCAGTACCCGCCGCAGAACCAGCAGTGGCAGCCGCAGCAGGCCAGCCAGCCACCAGTGCCGTACGCGCAGCCGCAGCAGCTGCAGCAGCTGCAGCAGCCGCGGATCACGCCGGGCCTGACCGCGGCGCAGAAGTTCTGGTACGTGCTTAGCTGCATCCCGCTCGGCGCCGGGTACTTCGCGAAGATTCCCGGCAAGAAGGCCATGGCGGACTTCGGCATGGCCGACCTGACCGGCGCGGAGGCGTTCTGGTACATCCTCATGTGCCTGCCGTTCGGCGCCGGGTACTTCGCCAAGCTGCCCGTGGCGAAGGCACTCAGCGAGCTGGAGCAGTTCCGCCGGTAACGCCGGGCGCGTCATGCGGCTTAAGCTGGGAGAACGCGCTGCGCGCCTGCTCAATGGCGCTATGCGGGTAATGGCTTTATTTCGGTCATTTGGCCTCATTCCAAGCCGCAATACGGAATGATGCCCGGTGAAGTGACATCACGGATCGGAAACGTGCTGACGACCTTCCCCGGGAGCTGACGCTGGTATGGCACCGACACCAACCGCCACTGACGACCACCGCGCGCGTCGGCGGCTAGCCCGGGTGCCGGCCGCGGCGCGACTCGCCACGGCAGTCGTGCTGACCGGGATAGCCGCCGTAGGCTGTGGCACGATCTCCGCGGTGTCGCTGCAGCCCGTGGCTGGCAACGTGTCGGTGGTCGCGTCCGGGACCGCCTCGGCAGGCGGCTCGGCGAAGGCCAGCACCACGCGCAAGGGGAAGCCCTCGCCCAGCCCGTCGCCGACCGCCTCCCGCTCGCACAAGCCGTCAGGCTCGGCCACCAAGAAGCCGTCGCCTTCTGCCTCGGCCACGGGGGACCCGGCGCCGTCGGGCAGCTCGGCGCCTACCCAGACTCCCAGCCAGGCGCCCCCGCCGACCGACCCGCCGCCGGCGGACTGCCAGCAGAGCTTCGTGCCTTCGTACTTCTACGACGGCGGCCTGTGGGATCAGGCCATCGACACCTCGCCGACGCCCTCGGTGATGTTCCTGAACGTGGACAACGGCCCGGGGACCGGACCGGTCTCGCACTTCCAGGGGCTGGTGCAGACGGCACAGCAGCACGGGATAACCGTGCTCGGCTACGTCTCCACGGTGTACGCCACGGTCCCGATCGCGCAGGTCGAGGCGCAGATCGCCGACTACAAGGCCTGGTACGGCGTCAACGGGATCATGCTGGACCTGACCCAGGGCGAGCAAAGCGCGCTCTCGTACTACCAGACGCTCTACGACTACATCCACTCGGAGATCTCCGGCGCGATCATCTGGCTGAACGTCGGCGCCTTCCCGGACAGCAGCTTCATGTCCGTGGCGAACGTCATCATGGTGTTCGAGGGATCGTACGCCTCGTTCGAGGGCGACTCCGTGCCGGGCTGGGTTGATCAGTACCCGCGCAACCGGTTCGCGCAGGTCATCTACGACACGCCGGAGGCGGACCTGAGCACCGCGGCCAGCGTGGCCTGGTCCCGCCAGGCCGGCTACCTGTTCGTGACCGACCTCGGCGACCCGAACCCCTACGCCGCGCTGCCTAGCTACTGGTCGACAGAAGCCGGGACAGTCGCCGCTACGTGCTGACCGCGGAACGCTAGCCGCAGCGGGTGAGGACCAGCGGCTGGCCCCGCGCCCCCCAGGAGCCGACCGCCCAGGCGGTCCAGCCCGACGGCGTCGCCACGACGGCGGTCCCGCTCAGGTAGGCCTGGCTTGGGCGCGGCCACCGCACGGCGCTCCATGAGGTGCCGTTCCAGTGCATGATCAGTCCGTCGCCGACCGCCCACGCGTCCGTCGCCGACCGGGCTGCGACGCTGACCAGCGCGCCAGCCGCCGCAGGCAGCCGTACGCGAGACCAGAGCGTGCCGTTCCAGTGCAGGACAAGGGGCACCGTGCCCGCGTACCCCACCGCCCAGGCGTCGCCCGGCCCGAGCGCGGCCACCCCCTGCAGCGCTCCCATGGCGACGGCGGGGGCGGGTACGCTGATCCAGCGGACGCCGTTCCAGCTCACGATCAGCGGCGTGCTGCGCGAGCCCGTGGTCTGGGCACCCACCGCCCACAGGCGGCTCGTACCGGGGATCCGCGCCACACCGTCCAGGACGTTGTAAGTGCCAGGGTCCGGGGTTGCCACCCGGGACCATGATGTCCCGTTCCAGCGCAGGACGAGGGTCTGCGCAGGGCCGGAGGCCGACGTGACATCGTCCCCGCCGACGGCCCACACACTGACGGGCGACAGCGCCGCGACGCCGTAGAGCTCGTTCCCGGCCGCCGATGGGCTAGGGCTCGGCACGGCCTGCCAGCTGATCCCGTTCCAGCGCTCGGTCAGCGTCTTCGCCGTGCTCCCCGACATGAGCCCCTGGCCGCCTACCGCCCAGGCATCACTCGCCGATATCGCTGTGACACCCGACAGCAGGTCGAAGGTGCCGTCAGGGCTGGGAGTCGGCACCGGCACCCAGCGGGTGCCGTTCCAGCGCTCGGCGAGCGTGCGAGCGGCGATGCCCTTGCTGCCCACCGCCCATGCGTCAGTCCCGGTCACCGCGCTGAGCGCCGCCAGCGTGCCCGCCGAGGCGCCCTCCTGCTGGACCAGCCACCCCGACGCGCAGCCCGCCGCCCTCACCTGCTGATCCGCGGCGGAGGCCGGTGACGCGGCCGCGGCAGCCGCCGCAGGCGCGCCAGCCGCCGGGTCCGACTGGCTGCCGCTCCGGGCCGAAACGGTTATGACCCCGATGGCCAGGCCGGCGGTCGCGGCGAAGAGGATGACCGTTCGCTTCCGGCGCGGCCTGCGGTGCGCGGGCCAGGACGGCCGCGGCTGCCAGGGTCCGTGCTCCATGGGCTGCTCCCGATGCTGGCTGACAGGACGGGTAAGCCCGGCGGGAACGCGCCCCCATGTGCAGGACGCGTGCCGCCATGGACTGGTGCACGGCCGTAATAGTCCCGCTTCCTCCTTGTTGCCGGGAAGTTACGGACAGTCCCTATCGGGCGGGAAAGTACCCCGGCTCACTGGTCAGCACGACGCCTTCAGCGGCCTGGGGCTCGAACGACCGGCCGCCATCCGGGAGCAGCCACGCTACCGCGTGCCCCGCCGGATTCCTGTACGCCACGGGGACAAACGCCGGGTCATCCCCGGGCGGAACCGAGTATCCCCTCGCCTCGTCGGCCGGGTCACGCTGGACGCTGATCCGCTCACCGCATTCGGCGAGGACCGTGATCAGGTTCTCGGGGGAGAAATCCCCGCCCCGGTGCCGCGGCTTGCGCAAGTGGATGGCATATGGCCGACCGAGCACCGGCCTGTCGCAGCAGACGCAGACGTAACCGTCGCGCGCCAGCACGAGGCGCCGCGTCGCCCACGGCAGCTCCCCCGGGCGGTCATATCCGGGCAATTCATGCTGGGCCGTCGTCATACGGCTGACCCTGGCACAAGAGCGGCCGTGTTCCCCGGATCACTGTTAATCGGGAGAGTCTCGGAATTGTCGTGACATTTCGGGCGGCCCGCCGCCAGCTACTCCTCGAGCTGGAGCGCCATCTTCGGGCAGCACCGCACGGCTTCCCTGACCCGGTCGGCCAGCTCCGGGGGAACCTCGCCGACCAGGATGGTCAGCTCGTCCGAATCGGACACGAAGAAGACCTCGGGGACCATGTCGGCGCAGACGGCGTTAGCCTCGCACATCAGGGTGTCGACGGTGACTCTCATGCGGCGGATTGTAGCCAGGTCACAGTGGCCATGACTACCCCGTCACTGTCTCTTGACCGGCCCGTCACGCGCGTCTACGCTCCGCGAAAAAGGCCCTGTCAGCGTGGGCGTAGTAATGCGTGGGCGTAGGAATGCGCCTGGACCTGAGTGAGGCAGGAGGGCGTCGATGCCCGCGAGCGAGTCTGTCCTTGACGCCGACTTCGACATGTTCGGCCTGGAGGCATGCCGGGATCCCCGGCCGTATGACACGCTGATCCGCGAAGCCGGACCCGTCGTGTACATTCCGCAGTACGACGTGTGGGCCACCGGCCGCCACGATCAGATCGAGCTGATGATGCGGGACTGGAAGACGTTCTCTTCCGCCAACCCGCCGTTCGCCGAGCCCGGCCGGATGATCCTGCTCAGCGAGGACCCGCCGGACCACCAGCGGGTCAGGACCGTGGTGTCACGCGCGATGTCCCCCGCGGTGCTACGGCGGATGCAGGACATGTTCGAGCAGGGCGCCGAGGAGACTGTGCAGCGGCTGCTCGACGCTCCAGGCGGGCTCGTCGACGGGTACACCGACCTCGCGAAGGCCTACATCCTCAAGGTGTTCCCCGACGCGATCGGCCTCGGCGACAAGAACAGGGAGATGCTCGTCAAGTTCGGGCACGCGCAGTTCAACATGTTCGGGCCGAAGAACGACATCTACCGGGAATCGATGGAAGCCGCGGCCGAGGTATTCGAATGGGTCGCGGTCAACTGCAAGCGAGACGCGGTGCAGCCCGGCGGAATCTGCATGGCGATGTACGAGGCGGCGGACGCCGGAGACATCACGCAAGAAGAAGCCGAGATGCTGGTGCAGGTGCTGTACTCGGCCGGCTCGGACACGACGATCTACACCATCGGGAACATCATCCGGGCCCTGGCCGAGCACCCCGCGCAGTACGAGCTGCTGCGCACCGACATCGACGAGTACTCGAAGCGGGCGTTCGAGGAGGGGATCCGGTACGACAACCCGGCCCGGTTCACCCGCCGCCGGACGACCGTCGACGTCGACGTCGACGGGGTGGCGCTGCCGCCGGAGGCGGGGATCCTGCTGCTGCACATGCCCGCGGGGCGGGACCCGCGCCGCTGGGAGGATCCGGAGGTCTTCGACATCACGCGGGACGTCGTCGGCAAGCACCTCGGGCTCGGGTTCGGCGTGCACGCGTGCGTGGGCGCCCGGGTCGCCAGGCTCGAAGGCGTGTCGCTGCTGTCGGCGCTCGCCCGCCACGTGGAGTCGATCGAGGTCGCCGGCGAGCCGCGCGGCACGACCAACATGGCGGTGCACGGGCTCGAGTCCCTGCCGCTGCGCCTGGTCCCCGCCTGACCCGCTGTTGCGGAAGGCAGCCGCCACCCTTCGTTCGGAATACTAAAGATCTTTATCCAGAACGGAGGGTGGCGACTGTTTCCGGCATCAGCTCTGCACGTTCTTGCTGTCCGTGATCAGCTGCGCGAGGGACTGGCCGTTGACGGTGGTGCCGTTGGCGCTTACCCAGTCCTCGGTGATCAGGCCCATCGCCTGCCCGATGTTCGTCAGTGCCCATGCCTGGTTGATCTGCTGCTCCATCCCCCAGGTGATGAGCGTCTCGTCGTTGCCCACGCCGGCGACGCCGAAGGCGCTGTACTCGAGGATGACGCAGTGGTCGATTCCGTTCGCGCCCACGTTGGTCCCGGCGGCGGGCAGCGTCCACGGCTGGCCCTCGTTGAACGCGTTCATGTCGTCGTCGCTGACAGCGATCCCCAGGTAGACGCCGCCGAAGGTGTTCGCGACCTGCTTGAGCAGCTCCAGGTTCGTGTACCCCCCGATGGCGAAATAGCCGGCCAGCTTGTGCACCTTCCCGGTGGGGTCGGCCAGCCCCGTGTTCACCATGTACTGCGCGACCGACTGCAGCATGCAGCCGGTGTCGGTCTTCTCGTTGCCCAGCTGGTAGCCGCTGACCGCCGAGTACAGGCCGAGGATCTCGGTGTCGGTGAAAATGACCCCGCCGGGGACGTCACCGCTGAACGCGGTGACCGCCGCCAGGAAGTGACCGACTCCAGCGCAGGTGCAGTCGCCGACGCCGGTCGCGGCGATCACGGAGGGGGCGTTCGGGTCGGGGCCGTTGGCGTACATGGGCCATGCCTTGACCTTCGACTCCCGGTCGACGATGCCCGGGGCGCTCGGCAGGCCGTCGGACAGTGCCCCGACATCGATATAGTCCTCTAGCTTCGGGATGACGATCCGCGGGTCATGCGGGAGTGCACCCTTCTTGAACGGTGCTGACACTGTCTGCCTCCATATGTTTACGAGCCCTGCGGTCAATCTAGGACGGTCGCCGGGAGGCAAGAAGTGCTCGGCCGAAACTGTGGCGTTGTGTGAGTATGCGTGCCCGGGTTCAGCGGCGGCAATGATCTCCGATCTGGGATACGGTCAGCAGTGCATTGAGCGGTTAAGGAGGTTTCATGCCGGACTGGGTGGCCGTTGGGATCGACAATGGCGGCACGACGAACAACGGCACGGTCCTGGACTCCAGGGGAGTTTTCCTCGTCGACGCGATGGCGGAACTGCCGAGCCTGGTGCGCGAGGGACCGGACAAGGCCATTCAGGCACTGGTCGACTCGTTCGACAAGGTGCTTGTCATGACGGGCGTGCCGCGGGCGGCGGTCCGCGCCGTGGGCCTTGACACGCCAGGCCCGGCCAGCGCTACCGGGGTGCTCTCGAGCGGCGGTGCGACGAACTTCGGTCACCCCGCCTGGGGCGGGTTCGACATCAGGGGCGCGCTCGAACAGCGCCTCGCCATCCCGGTCGTCTACAACAACGACGGCAACGCGGCCGCGCTCTACGCGCACCATGTGCGGTACGGCGCCGACGTCGCCGCGCACAGCTCCGTGGCCGCCATCGTGGGAACCGGTCTCGGCGGCGGGGTGGTCCAGGAAGGGCGCGTGGTGCGCGGTGCCAGCGGCATGGCGGGCGAGCTCGGCCATCTGCCGATCCCGATGGACGGCCTACTGGAAGAGGGACAGCCCGCGCCGATGTGCAACTGCGGGCTGTCCGCTGACGCGGAGTCCATCGCGTCGCTGACCGGGATTCAGCGCAACCTGCTGCCGTACTGGCTGACCAGGTTCCCGGGCCACGAGCTCGCCGGGGTGCCCATCGCGCAGGCCGCGAAGCTGGTCCGCGGGTACGCGGAGCGGGGTGACGAGATGTCGCTGCTGATCTTCCGGCAGCAGGCGATCGCCATCGGCCGCGTGTTCTCCATCGCGGCCAAGTTCACCGACCCGGACATCTACTTCGTCGGCGGCGGGGTGATCGAGACGGCACCGCACTTTCGCGACTGGTTCATCGCTACGGTCAGGGAGAGCACGGCGCTGCTGGCCGAACAGGCCGCGGCGGAGGAGGTCACGCTGGTTCCCGATCTGGACATGGCCGGCGCACGGGGGTCGGCGATCGCCGCGGCAGAGTGGATTCAGGGACACTAGCCGGGACGGCCAGGCGATTCAGTCGTCGCTGGCGTCCTTGTCCTTGAAGATCAATCCGCACACCTCAAGATAAAGCTGCTCGGGATAGGGCAAGTGGTCGACATGCCGCAGCGCCTGGTCCTGGCCCGCGGACTCCACGATGAACTCGCCGTATCCGAGCAGGCGGCCCATCGCTGACCGCTTGAAACTCATATCGGTTACTTTGGTGAGCGGCATCATATTCACCGTCCGGGTGAAGACGCCGGTGGCGAGAATCAGCCGCTGAGATGTTACGACAAAGTAGTCTTCAAGCCAGATCCAGATCTTAACGAGCAGCCGCACGACAAGGGCGAGCCACAGTACCCAGATGACGAGCATCGCCGTGGTGTGGCCGCGCGCGACGGTGGCGGACAGCAGGCCGGCGAGCGCGAGGCCGCCCAGCACCGTCGCGACCGGCCCGATCAGCACGGCCGGGTGGAACCGGACGGTGATGGCCGCGCGCTCATGGGGGAGAAGATGCTTATAAACGCTGGCCGGCACCGTCTCGTTCGGTACGAGCCTTATGCCCATTGGTAAGCCCTCAGATCGAGGCAACGAAATGCGAGAGCCCGCTCGCAGCCGTGGTCAGAAACGCACCGATGTTATGCACCAGATGCGCGGCGCTCTGCGGCTGCTGGATGACCCACCAGATGACAAAGGCGGTTCCTGCCCATGTGAGGACCGTCTTGAGTTTCACTGCCGCCTCCCTGGGAGCGCAGACATCTCTACTTTGCCAGTTTCCTTTATCTTAGCCTGCAACCCGGCTTGGTTGGGGGTCCAAGCCGGCTCGGCCCTTTGGCACGCTGCCCTATCGGCTGCAGTATGCCCGGAACCTACTGGCGCTACGCATGTGCCGGGCGAGAGTATGCCGCCCCCGCGAGGGAGTATGCCGTCACGGAGGGGATACTGGAAGCAGCCACGCCGATGTAACGGACGGCATGCGGGCGCAGCGCCCGGACTGGGCATGTTTTACCGATCTGCCGTCTCGCATCTGCGGGATTCGGTGCGCCGACGTTACCGGATCTGACAACATTTCCCCCCGTGCGAGGCATGCTTGGGGCATGGCGATGCCTGAGGTAAGCGAGACAGACTTTGCCGTCATCGTCTTCCGCGAAGACGAGCGGTGGGAAGCTGACGTGCTGCCGGTGGCGGTCACCGCGGATCTGGCCGGCTTCATCCGCGTGCTGCGCCAGCAGCACAGCATCGCCGGGACGATCGGGCTTGCCGGGATCGACGATTACTTCTTCGTCGCGGTCCGGGTCATCGGCAGCCAGGTATCGGTGCTGCTGTCTGACATCGGCGCGGCGCTGGACTACCCGCTGGCCGGGCAGGTGCTCGATTTCCTGGACATCCCCGTCCCTGATGAGGAGGACATCGATCAGGTGCTCCCGGTGGGTGACCTGTCGATCTTCGCGGACCTCGGCCTCGACGAGATGGAGCTCGCTGCGATCTGCAGCCGCCTGGACCTGTACGCCGACGACCCGCCGGACAGCGTCGAGGACGCCATGGAGAGCATCGCGGCCAGGCTAGGGTTCGGGCCGGCCATGGAGCGCGCGCTCGACCTCGCCCTCGGCCCCTGACCGCGTGCCAACCGGGTACGAGGCTTCATTCGAGCCCGCGATGCGGGCCGCGCTCGCCGAGGCGGCGGCGGCCGCCGGCACTGGCGACGTTCCGGTCGGCGCGGTCGTCCTTGACGCCGCGGGAGCCGTGGTCGCTCGCGGTCGCAACCGGCGCGAGGCCGACGGCGACCCGACCGCGCACGCGGAGATCATCGCGATCCGGGCCGCGGCCGGCGCGGCTGGCGGCTGGCGGCTTGACGGCCTGACCCTGGTCGTGACGCTCGAGCCGTGCACCATGTGCGCGGGTGCGATCACCGCGGCCAGGCTGAGCCGGCTGGTGTTCGGCGCGCCGGACCCGCGGGCCGGGGCGGTCGGCTCGCTGTGGGACGTCGTGCGTGATCAGCGGCTCACACCCGTCCCCGAAGTCATCGGCGGCGTGCTGGCCGACGAGTGCCTGAAGATAATCCGAACTTTTTTCCAGGAACGCAGGTAGGCCCCAGGTCGTTGTTTTGGAGAAGGTCAGGTATGCTCACCGGCGGTGGAGTCGCCTAGTGGCCGAGGGCGCACGCCTCGAAAGCGTGTGAGGGGGCAACCTCTCCGTGGGTTCAAATCCCACCTCCACCGCCAGAAGTGATATCCGCACGGCACGCGGCAGTGGGGCGCGTGTCATGGCGAGGAGTGCTAGTGCTAGAACCGCAGGGAACGCTCTTCTTCCTGCTGCTCATGGTGGCGTTCGGGGCGCTGCTTGTGTGGCTCGTCCTTACCAAGCAGATCGTCTTCCGCGTCCTGGCCGCCTGCCTGGCGTTCATCCCCGCCATGGTGTTCGGGATCGCGGCGGTGAACAAGTACTACGACTACTACCAGACATGGGGCGCGATCTACAGCGACCTGTCGGGGCAGAGCGGGCAGTCCATCCCGCAGGTGTCAGCCGCCGGCCTCGGGAAGGACAACGGGGCATCGGTGAGCTCGCAGCTGAGCACGACCGATCCCGCGCTGGACGCGGAGACCGGCTTTCTCTTCCGTACCGTGATCACCGGGCCGGTCAGCCATATCAAGCGCGAGGTCTACGTCTACCTGCCGCCGCAGTACTTCGCCAAGGCGTACGCGACCTACAAGTTCCCCGTGATCGAGCTGCTGCACGGCTCGCCCGGCGAGCCGGAGACGTGGATCGACGTGATGAACGTGATCCCCATCTACCTGCAGCTCCTGGCCGCGCACCAGGCCCAGCCCGCCGTGCTCGTGATGCCGGACACCGAGGGCGGCCTGCAGTACTCGCTGCAGTGCCTTAACGCCCCGGGCGGCCTGCAGGACATGACCTTCGTGGGCGAAGAGGTCCCCAACTGGGTGGCCGCGAACCTCCGGGTGCAGCGGCCCGGCCTCATGTGGGGCATCGCCGGGTACTCAGAAGGGGGCTTCTGCGCGGCGAACATCGCGCTGCAGGACGCCACCAGGTTCGGGTACGCCGGGGTGCTCAGCGGCTATTTCGCGCCCGACATCAGCCAGGTGCCGCTCGACAACAAGCCGGGCGGCAAGCCGCACGACGTCAACGTCTTCGCCAGTCACCCCGCGCTGGCGGCACTGAACACGCCGGACAAGTACGTCCTGAAGATCCCGATCGGGATCGAGGTGCCGCAGTTCTGGCTGGCGGCGGGCGCCGAGGACCGCGCTGACGTGGAAGCCGCGCAGTACTTCCAGCAGCTGCTGCTGACCCGGGTGGCCGACGTCCCGCTGATGATCGTGCAGGGCGGCGGCCATCAGGCGATGGTCTGGCGGACGGCGCTGAAGCCGATGCTGGCCTGGATGACCACCCAGCTCGCGCTGCAGGTCCAGCACTTCGACCAGGTAGCGGCCAGCCGGGCCGCTGCCGCCCGTAAGCACGCGACAGCAGCACCCGCGAAGCGGCCGCCTGCGAAGCGGGCGCCTGCGAAGCGGGCCCCGGCGAAGCGGGCCCCGGCGAAGCGGGCGCCGAAGAAGAAGGCGTCCTAGCCGGCCCGTACGCCGCCTGGGCGCTGTGCTGAGCGATCCGCCCGGCTGCGGGACCTCGGCGGGGATGCGACACTAGGGGCCATGAGTGACTCCGTCCCACGGTTCCGCCCAGTGCTGGGCACCTTCCCGCCGTACCGCCCCGGCAGGGTGCCGGCCGCCGTGGCCGGGCAGGCGCACAAGCTGTCCTCCAACGAGTCGCCGTACGGCCCGCTCCCTTCGGTGGCCGAGGTCATCGCCAG
>JASHXJ010000489.1 GCA_030043595.1 Trebonia sp. | reverse complement strand
CGCCCGCGAGGTCGCCGACGTCGCCATCAGGCACCCGGACGGCCGCCCCTACTACCGGCTGCCCGACCTGCGGCTGCGCGGCCTGCTGCACCTGCTGCGCGACGACGCCCGGGTGCGGGCGTTCGCCGAGCGCGAGCTCGGCCCGCTGCTGTCCTACGACGCCGCGCACGGCACCCGCCTGGTGTCGGACCTGGGCGTCTACCTGGAGGCGGGCGGCAACAAGGCGCTGGCGGCGGCGCACGCGCACCTCGCGCGGCCCACCTTCTACCAGCGGCTGCGCCTGATCGAGCGCGTGCTGTCCGTCAGCCTCGCCGAACCGGAGTCACGCGCGTCACTGCACGTCGCGCTGCTCGCGCTCAAGCCCGACGGGTGAGGCGCGTCAGGGCTTGCGGCCGAGGCCGCAGAACTGGTCCACCTCGCGGGCCGCGACACCGACGTCGGCGTTCGCGACGCCTCACGCACTATCCGTTCCGGGTCTTCCAGGTCGGCATCCCGGCCGGGGCGCTGCCCGGCGGCTAGCTGCCGGGGCGGCGGGCTACCGTGGCGGGCGTGATCGAGGGGATGTCCGGGATTCCGGCGAGGATCATCAGCATGCGCAGTTCCTCGGCCAGCAGCTCGGTCACCCGGCGCACGCCGGCCTCCCCGGCGGCGGCCAGGCCGTAGGCGGCAAGGCGCCCGATCACCACGGCGCTGGCGCCGAGCGCGAGCGCGAGGAAGACGTCGGCGCCGGAGCGGACGCCGCTATCGAGCAGGACGGGGACGCGGCCGGCGACCTCGGCGGCGACCTCGGGCAGCGCGTCCAGGCTGGCCGGGGCGGGGTCCACCTGCCGGCCGCCGTGGTTGGAGACCAGGATGGCCGACGCCCCCGCGGCCAGCGCGGCCGCGGCGGCCTCGGCGGTGAGGATGCCCTTGGCGATCCACGGCAGGTCCTGGCGCGCGGTCGCCTCGGCGAGCTGGTCCCAGCCCCAGCACGGGGCCCCCGTTCTGGCCAGCCGGGTGAAGGCCTCCCGCACCGACGGCGTGCCGTCGCCGACGGCGTTCCCGTCGAACACGCCCGGGTCCGGGGCGAACCGGTTGATCCTGTTCCGCACCCGGAACCCTGGCAGCGGGCAGTCCACGGTCACGCAGAGCGCGTCGTAGCCGGCGTTCCTGATGCGCTTCACCACCGCGTCGAAGGAGTCGAGCGGGTGCACCTGGGCGATCCGCGCGGCCGCCGGGGCGGCCGCGCGGACCTCCTCGAAGGAGAACGTGCCGGCCTCGGGGACGATGGACGCGATCCCGCGGGCCGCGCTGGCGCGGGCGACCGCCAGGTGGCCTTCGGCGCCGAACAGTCCGTCGCCGCCGAACGGCGCGGTCAGCACCGGCACCGCGAGGGGGATGCCAAGGAACGTCGTCGACGTGTCCGGCGCGCTCACCCCGCTCATCGGCCGCGGCCTGATCACCCAGCGGCCGAACGCCTCCCTGTTGGCCTGCAACGTCGCCTGGGTGCCCGCGCCGCTCTCGAGAAAGTCCGCCACGTCGGCTGGCAGGTTCGCGAGGGCCGCGGCGTGGATCTCCTCGATCGCCGCGAAACCGGAGTCTCGCGGATACATCGCCATAATCGTCACGATCGCACACTACTGCGGACTAGCCGCCGGGTTGAGCCAGGGAGGCGCGGGGCGGCGGACGGATCGTTCGGGATCTGCCGCTTGGTATCGTCGGATACAGCATGCGGTTGCGTCTAGGGTTCCGCTGGCCGCCCGATCACTGGCGTGTACAACCAGGGCGGCCGGGACTGGACCGAGCGGCGCCAGGAGCCGGTTCCGCGTGGCCGGCGAACACCTGACGGGAGAAAAGCCCTGAGGGCTCCTAGTCCGGCTGTGCCTTAACTGGCCTCGCACCTGGGGAGCCTTCGGAATGGTCGCCTCGGCGCTACCGCTCGGCGTTACGCTCGCGGTCCTCGTGGCCGCGGTCACGCATGCCACCTGGAACGCGATCGCGCACGGGATCAAGGATCAGGTCCTGGCCTTCGGGCTGATCGGGGCGGGAAGCATCATCGTGGCGGTGCCGCTGGTGGTTGTGGCCCCGTTCCCGCTGGCTGCCTGCTGGCCGTACCTGCTCGCGTCGGTGGTCATCCACGTGTTCTACAACCTGCTGCTGATGCGGTCCTACCGGTACGGGGAGTTCGGGCAGGTGTACCCGCTGGCGCGGGGCACCTCGCCGCTGGTGGTGACCGTGCTGGCCGCGGTGTTCGCCGCGGAGCGGCCCTCGGCGCCCCAGATCGGCGGGGTGCTGCTGGTGTCGTGCGGGCTCGCGGTGCTCGTGGTGGCGGGGCGGCGGCGTGCGGATTCCGTTTCTGGTTCTGGTCGTGGTCCGGGTTCTGGTCATGGCCGGGCGGCGCTGGTCGCGGCGGTCGCCACGGGGCTGACGATCGCCACGTACACGACCGTCGACGGCCTGGGGGTACGGCGGTCGGGTTCTTCGGTCGGGTACATCGGGTGGCTGATGCTGCTGGAAAGCCTGTGCGTGCCCGCGTGGGCGCTGCTCCGCCGCCGGGACGTGATCGCCGGGCTGTCGCGGCGGGTGCTGCTGTCCGGGGTCCTGGCCGGGGCGCTGGCCGTGCTCGCCTACGGGCTGGTGCTGTGGGCGCAGACCCGCGGCGAGCTCGCGCCGATCGCGGCGCTGCGCGAGACCAGCGTGATCTTCGGCGCGATCATCGGGACGGTGGTGTTCCGCGAGCCGTTCGGGCGGTCGCGGATCGCCGCGACCGCTCTCGTCGTCGCGGGCGTCCTGCTGCTCAACGTGAGCTAGAGTCCGGTCGCGACGGCGGTTAGAGTCGAGGCTGTTGTCGTCCTGACGAGCTCCGTTGGGGGAATCGGCTGTTGAGCCGTCCGTTGCTGCGCCCCGACCTGTCCGCGCTGCGCGGCTCGCGCGACTTCCGGGCGGTCTTCACCAGCCGGACAGTGGCCATGTTCGGCTCGCAGGCCGCCGAGGTGGCGCTGATCGTCCAGGCCAAGCAGCTCACCGGCTCACCGCTGGCCGTCGGGCTGCTCGGGATGGCCGAACTGGTGCCGCTCGTGGTGTTCGGCCTGTACGGGGGCGCGCTGGCGGACCGCTTCGACCGGCGGGCGCTGATGCGCTGGTGCGAGCCGGGCCTGGCGTGCTGCGCCGGGCTGCTGCTGCTCAACGCGCTGCTCCCGCACCCGGCCGTGTGGCCGCTGTACGCGGTGTCGGCGGTGATGATGGCGTTCGCGTCACTGCAGCGTCCCGCGTTCGAGGCGGCGACCCCCCGGCTGGTGCCGCGGAACCAGCTCGCCGCGGCCGTGGCGGTGCTGTCGATGTCGACCAACGCGAGCGTGCTGCTGGGCTCCTCCGTGGGCGGGGTGCTCGCGGTCACGCCGGGGCCGTGGCTGGTCTACGCGCTGGACGCGGCGGGTTTCGCGGTGTCGTTCGGCATCCTGGGGAGGTTGCCGAGGCTGCCGCCGGCACCTGGCGGCGCGGGCGGCGCGGGCCGGGGCGGTCCGGCGCTGCGGGAGATCCTCCTCGGGCTTCGGTACGCCGTCAGCCGCAGGGACCTGCTCGGGTCGTACCTGGCGGACCTGTCGGCGATGGTCTTCGCCTACCCGAACGCGATGTTCCCCTTCATGGCCGTCGCGCTGCACGCGCCCTGGGCCACCGGCCTGATGTTCGCCGCGCCATCGGCCGGCGCGTTCGCCGTCTCGGCCACGAGCGGCTGGATGGGCGAGGTTCGACGGCATGGCCTTGCCATCGCGATCGCGGCGGCGTGCTGGGGGCTGGCGATGGCCGGGTTCGGCTTGTCTGCCACGATTTACCTTGCCGTCGCGTTCCTGGTCGTGGCGGGCGGCGCGGACGAGATGAGTGCCATCTTCCGCGACACGATGTGGAAGCAGAGCATCCCGGACCAGCTGCGCGGCAGGATGGC
>JASHXJ010000488.1 GCA_030043595.1 Trebonia sp. | reverse complement strand
CGCGGAGGCCGCCAGGACGGCCGGCCAGCGGCGCGCCGGGAAGCGGCGCGCCGCGACCAGGCCAGCCCATGCGGCGCCGGCCAGGGCGCAGACGCAGTAGACGCCAAGTGCCTCGTTGCCGATCCCGTAGAACCGCCCGCCCTCGATCAGCGAGAGCCCGAACGGCGTCTCCAGCTGCAGCCGGGACCCGGTCATGACGTCGATGCCCAGCACCGCCAGGGTGAACAGGCAGATCACCCCGAACGGGCCGAGCGCGTCCCGCCGCCACGGTCCCGCCAGTGCCGCGGCGCCGACGACGAGCGCCCAGGCGGCCGCCATCCCGTACAGCCATGCCGCCGGGTGCGCGTGCATCCACCAGGGCACCAGGTTCGCCAGGAACGTGCCGGCAGGGACGGCCGCGGCGAACACCCCCGCCGTCCGCCAGCACCGTGCCCGGCGCCGCGCACGGCCGGGTTCGGCGCCCCAGAAGAGCAGCACGGGCAGGCCCAGCAGGACCGCGTCCGCCAGCGCGTACCCGGTGAAGAACCAGCCGTGCGTGCCGATCCACACCTGCTCGGCCGTATCCCTGCCCTGCAGCGCCTGTATCTCGGTCGCGAGCGGCCCCGGCGGCCTTGCGGTGCTGGTCAGCCTGGCTCCGGTGATCCAGGAGGGCACGTCACGGCCAAGCCAGCCGGCGACCGTCGGCGTCAGGTCGGTGAGGGTCACGATGCCCGGCTGCCTGGTGGACGGGGACAGCAGCACGCCGTGGGCGAACCCCGGCCCGCTGACCACGACAGAGCGCAGGTGCGGCCGTCCGCCCAGCGCGGCTCCGGGTGAGGTGACCAGCAGCAGGGTGTCCGGCGGGAGGCTGGCCACGATCCGGGCCAGCATGTGGTCCGCGGCAGCCGCGGCGGCTCGTTCGGGAAAGGCGAGGGCGCCGAGATCGACGACGGTCAGCGGGCAGCGGGCCAGTGCCCCGGCGGTGATGTCCGATGCAGACGGCAGGTACGAAGAGACGGCGCCGGAGGGGGTGGCCAGGGCGAGCGCGGCGCCCGGGCCGACGGCGGTCGCGCAGCTGGCCAGGCTGCCGAGCAGCCCCCAGTCGGGGCTCTCGTCGAACTGCTGGTTATAGCTCATGATCTCGGGCATGGCGGGGATGCGGGCGCCGGCCCCGGCCGGGACGACAGCCGGCAGGGTCGCGCACGGCCGCGGGCCCTGCGCGCGGGCGCCGCTGTTGAGCGTCAGCCAGCCGTCGTCGGGGCAGGCGAGGGGCTGTTCGGCGTAGTCGACGAGCGAGCCGACCGAGCCTTCGGCCGCCAGCCGCCACAGCGCCGGCGTGCCTGACGGGGACGTGAAGGTCCAGCGCAGTCCCGACACGCCCACGATCACGACGTGCGCGACCGGCCGGCCCGTGGCTGCCTGGGCCGGAGCTGCGGGCGCGGCCTGCGCCGCCGTCGCGAGCGCGACGGCGGCGAGCACCCCGGCCAGCGAGACGCCGGCTGCTGCCAGGCACGTCCCTCGCAACGCCCTCTCCACCCGGTCAACGGTATCCGTCGACGCCCGCCCGCGTCGCCGCGGTCAGCCGGCGCAGATGTTCTGGTTCGCGGTGCGTGCCTGGATCGCCACGGGGGTGGCGGTCGGGCTCGCCGACGGGGAGGCGCTCGTGACCTCGTGCGGCGTGCTGACCGTCAGCCCCTCCGCCACGGCCCCCTTCTTGGCCGGCTGCGTCGCGAACAGCGAGCTGCTCGCGGGCACGTCGTTACGGAACGTGGCGAAGATCGCGTTGTCTTCCGGCTGCGTCCACAGCACGTTGGCCGTGTCCCCGGGGACGACGTCACCGCGCGGGAAGTTCGGCAGCGTGAAGAACGCGATCTTGTCGGACGGGAGGCTGCGCAGGGACTCCCCGAGGTCGTACAGCCCCTTGATCCCGCCGAGCTGACTGTCGATCGTCAGCGAGCGGGTGGCGGCGTCAAGGAAACGGTAGATCGCCAGCGGGTTGAGCAGCTCGCTCTTCACCCGGTCAATCAGGGACGACATGAACGCCTGCTGACGGACGATCCGTTCCAGGTCGCTGCCGTCGCCAAGGGTGTACCGCGCGCGCACGTAGCCGAGCGCCTCGGCTGGCGTCAGCATGTGGTAGCCGGCCGACAGGTGCAGGCCGGACAGCGGGTCGTTGATTGGCGTCGGGTTGCACTCCGGCACACCGTTCAGCGCGGCCACCATGGCCTCGAACCCGGTGAAGTTGACCACGACGAAGTGGTCGATGAATATGCCCGTGTCCTGCTCGATGGTCTTGACCGTGCACGCGACGCCGAGCTCGGTGTGGTTCCCGTAAAGGTTCCCTATCGCGAAGGCCTCGTTGATCTTGAACTGGGTGGGCGCGGACATCTGGCCGTTGCCCATCGTGCAGGACGGGATGTTCACCCACGAGTCGCGCGGGATCGACATGACCTCGGCCCACTGCCGGTCGGCCGGGATGTGGATGATCATCAGCGTGTCGGACTGGTCGGTGACCAGCCCAGTGCCATAGGCCGCGCTCAGGCCCGCCCGCGAATCCGACCCGATGACCAGGATGTTCTCCGCCTGCGGATGGAGGTCGACTGGCTGGTGGCCGAGCAGGCCGGTGATGTCATCCTGCTGGATGTTCCCGTTGAAGTGCCGCAGCAGCGCATACCCGCCTACGGCGACCGTGACGAGCAGCACCGCCAGGCTCGCCGACCCCCAGATCAGGATCCTCTTGCGCAGCCGGCGCCGGCGCAGCTTTCGTGCCCACTCCGGCGGGCGCGGTTTCGCCTGGCTGCCGGCTCCGGGTGGCGTCTGGGCAGGCGGGGCATCCTCCGCCGCGGTTTCGGGGGCTATCTCGGTTACATCGATTTCAGCGGGCCCAGGGGATTCGGCGGATTCGGCGGATTCGGCTGGGTCCGCGGGCTCGGCTGGCGGGGTGACAGATGCGTCTGGACCGGTGCTCGCCTCACCGGGCGGGACCGCACTGTCCATACGACATCACACCGTTCGAGGGCTAGTCGCCAGCTACAGCTGAAGTTCCCTGCCTGGCGGCAAGCCATGCCGTTACGCATGTTAATAAATCCAGAACAAAGCGTACTTGTGCCGCCCGTGTCCGGCTAGCCGAGGGGCCGGTGGTCTATGCAGCCGGTTCGGCACCCCGGGGGGCGCGCAGTTGCCCGGGCGCTGCCGGGCGTCAGGACAGGTTCCAGCTCAGGCCGGCGAGCGTCAGTACCTGGCTGCTGAACGCGCTCGCGCCGGACAGTGCCGGCTGCCCCTTGCCGTCGATGCTGAACGTCACGCTGTCGCAGCCCCGGCCGCTGTTCGCGACCGCGAGCACCGGGCCGCCGGGCTGCGCGCGGAACGTCAGCGTGATCGCGTTGCCGGTAGGCGGCGGGCAGGCGTACTTGCCAGGCGGCAGCAACGCGAGACCGTCGACAGCTGCCGCGAGCCGGTTCACAAGCGCCCGGCTGGTCCTCGTCACCGGTGCGGGCAGCCGGGCGCTGCCCTTCTTGCCCGGTGAGACCTCGGCGATCGTCACCACCCGGGCGGCGGACGGTACGCGCTCTGCTGCCGGGTGGGGCGGCTGCCAGGTCACCTGGGCGTCCACCCGGATCGCCGTCTGGCCGCTGCCAGAGACGACCGCCTCGACCACCATGTCCCGGAACACCAGCACCCCGGTAACCGGGGGCAGCCAGTAGGTGTTGTACCCGGCCGAGTTCGGATCGCCCGGGTTGCCTCCGTTCGGGCCCTCAAGCTGGAACTGGGCGGGGATGTGGGCTATCTCCCAGCCAAGCAGCGGTTCGGGCTGACCAGGCGCCTGCCACCAGGACACGTCGTCCACCATCCCGAACGAGCCGACGGAGAAGGCCGGGTGCTTCAGCAGGCTGCCGACGGCAGCGGGAGGCTTCGCGAGGCGCCGCCCCCCTGGCGGCGGCGGAAAGGACGCCAGCATGGACGAGGCGTCGGCCGCGGCGCGCTGGCGGAGCTGAGCAACCGAGAGCACGGGCGCGGCCGGCGTCGCCGTTGGCTGCGCGGACGACGAGGACGACGAGGACGACCCCGGCGGTGCCGGGCTCGTCGTCGCGGGCGTGCCACTGCACGCCGCCAGCGCTGCGCAGACGGCCAGGATCACCATCGCGCCAGCGGACACTCTCTCTTTACTGGTCAGTCTCACCGCAACCTCACCCAGATGACCGCGCAACGGTAGCTGGACGCCATTTTCGCCGCATCGGAGCGCATCCGGCATGGGGTGAAACCACGGCGTGCCGCGGATGTTTTCGCGCTGGCGCCACTACAGCGCGCCCGCCTGAACTCGTCACCCGCGCGGGGACGGGCTAACACGCCCTCTGGCGTGCGTTCCTGGGATGCCGCCGGATGAGTTGCGACCAGCAGCAGCGCGTCCAGGATGCGCCACCAGTCCGCTTCGGCGAGGTCCTTGCCCATGGACTGCGCGAGCGCTGCCAGTGCGGCGACGAGCTGGACGGCGAACTCATCCGCAGTCAGCTCGAGCGACCCGGCGATCGCGGTGACCGCATGCCGGAATCTGGGAGTGCGCCCGAGCCGGACTAGCGATGCGGGTACTTCTGGTGGTGCGGTCTGCTCGGTGCGCTGGCTCTCCTCGTCCGGCACGAGCGCGATGACCAGGTGCATGCCAAGGGCTCTGGCGAGCCGCGCCAGTGCAGTGGTTGTCGGGTTGCCCCTGCCGTTTTCCAGGTTGGCGATGTAGGGGACCGACAGGCCTGCGTCAGCAGCGACAGAGGCCACTGTCCGGCCGGCCGCGGTCCGCCGTGCCCGCAACTGACGGCCGATAGCTGAATCCGGCATCCTGCTCCTGTCTTGACAGAACACTAACCGCTAATACTATTCTCACAGCAACGTCGGCTGAAGGGCGACAGCATGCTCCAGGCCTTCCGCGTCCGGGATTTCCGGCTGCTATGGTGCGGCGGCCTGATCAGTTCTCTGGGCTCGTGGCTGCTGATCCTGGCCATCCCTGCTCACGTCTTCCAGGTCACCGGCTCGCTGCGCGATACCGGACTCACGCTCGCCGCCGAGTACCTGCCAGGGCTGGCACTCGGTCCCATCGCCGGTGTCTTCACCGACCGATGGGACAGGCGCCGTCTGATGATCGGGACCAGCCTGTTCCGTGCCGGTGCCGTGGCAGCGATGCTGGCGGGCATCTCTCCCGGACGCTACTGGGTACTTTATTTCGCCCTGATGGCCGAGAACGCCGGCGGCGTCCTGTACGTACCGGCCTCGCGGGCACGCATCCCCGCCATCGTCGGCACCGGAACCATGCTGAGCAGCGCCAACTCGCTCAGCGCCATCGCGGGCGGCGCCACCCAGGTCATCGGCGGCCCGCTCGGCGGGATACTTCTGGCCTTCTGCGGCGTCAGATGGCTCATCTGCGCTGACGCCCTCAGCTATCTCGTGTCATCCGGCGCCAACCTCATGACATCCCAGGCTGGCCACACGAACACGTCGCGCGCGAACGCTGGCGGCGTGACTTCGGTCGGCGACGTCGCCCACGACCTTGCCGAGGGAGCGCGCGCCCTGCGCGGCGAGCCCATCGCGCGGGCACTGCTTCCAGTAACGGTCGTCTTCCTGGCGGCCAACGCGTCGCTCAGCGCGGTGCTCATCCCCTTCGGGGTGCAGCGGCTAGGCGGCAGCGAGCACACAGGATTGCTGCTGGCATGCCTCGGCATCGGCGTCCTGCTCAGCGCCCCCGTGTTGCGGGCGTTCCTGAACCGGGCCCAGGTCAGGAACCTGCTGGCTGTCAGCCTGACGGCGACCGCCGTCGGGTACTTCTGGCTGTTCACCTCATCCTCGCTCGCAAGAGCGTTGCCGGCGGCAGCGGCAATCGGGATGTTCGGCACGATGTCCAACGTGGTCCCGCTGACAGCAATTCAGCGGGCAGTCCCGAACGCGGTACTCGGCCGGGTCAGTGCCGCATTCGTCACCGGCGAGGCGGCGGCCAGCCTGACAGGGGCCATCGCCGGGCCCTTTCTGGCCCAGGAAATACGTCTTGCGGGTATAGCCGCCGTCGCAAGCCTGGTGACGCTCGGTGCGGCAGCACTGACGATCTGCACCATGCCGCAAATACGCCTGCCCCTCCTAGGGCAGCGTGCTGACAGCGCTTCGCCGCCCGCTTGACAGGGCCAGACTTCGGGCTGGCCCCCTCACGGCGACACTCACGGATCGGCTACAACGGCTCACTGAAATACCAGCGGTGCCCCTCGGGATCGTCGGCGGTGTAGCTGCGCGCGCGGTTCGCGCGGATCGAGATCTCCGACACATCGGCGCCCGCAGCCTGCGCGCGCTGACGGTGCGCCGCGATATCGGTGATCGTGATGCACAGCAACTGGGTTACCTCGCCGAGCCTGGCAGGTCCCCGGAAACCCGATCCAGGAGAACCCAGCATGATCACGCCACCATTGTCGAGCGCCAACTCGCCGTGCCGCACCGTCCCATCGCTGTGGCGATCGCGTACCCGCTCGACGAAACCGAATACCCTGATCAGCCAGTCCATCGCCGCGCCCGCGTCCTCGTACAGCAGATAAGGAACAACCTGCGGGTCCGCGGCGTAGTCCACCATGAGAGTCACCCTAGCCCAGCCCAGACCAGCCCAGGCTAAGGCGGGAGGCTTGTGTCAGGGTCGGTATTGCCAGTGCCATGGCTCAGCTCGCATGCCGACCTCGTTGCCTTCGGGCCAGGATTCGTAGAAGCTAAACTCACTGCCATGCTGACGCAGCCATGCGTATTCTACCGAGGTTTTAAAATCGTCCGGGTTATCGTCAGATGGCCGACCGTCGATGTTCTTGAAATCAATCGCCGCTTTGCTGGCAATGGTGTGCTGGGAATAGTTAGGCGGCGACACATGGCGGATAGTCCTGGCAATATCCCCGCGATAGCCGTTGATGAGCCAGTTGATGAAGACAACAATTTGGTACGCTGGCGAGCGATAGCACGATTGCACAAGGAGCTTGCGGATCGGGTGCTCGGCCATGAACGCATCATTCATACGGACGTAAGCCTCAAAAATGTGGCTGGGGACGTACTGCTCGTCTAGGGTCTCCAGCTCGCCATGTTCCGTGTACTGCTGGCCGCTTACTTTCACAAGGTCCAGTGGCACTGATTCGAGGTCGCCAGCATACGGCGTCCTAACACCGTAGTCCTGTGGCTTGAGATTCATGATTTGATCAACGATAGCCTGTTGGTCGGTACTCAACAAATCTCTTAGCCGGTCGAGCGCGACAGTAGGAGTCAATATTCCTTGCTCTTCAAGGGATATGAACGCCGCTGGAAACGTTTTCAGCGTTGATTCATCGAATGATGTGATTCGATCACTCATGTCTTTGATTGTAAAGGGTTCAGCAGCCGCTTGCTTTGCAGGATAGTTGCCCACTCCTGTCCCAGCCGCCCCTGGTTCTCGATCCGCGGCGATCAGCCCTTTCCTGACTTGGCCACCTGGCGCCAGACCAGACCCCTCGCCTAGGAGAGGACGGGCCCCGAGGGAGTGGAGATCGGGTCTTCGGCCAGGTCTTCTAGCTGCGGTGGCCGACCTTTTGCTCAATGTAGCCGTCAGCGAACGACCAGCTGCCGCCGTCGGACCAGGGCTCCGCGTGCCGGTGGACGATGCCGACCCGCCGCGCCGTGCTCACCGAGCAGGGCGACCCACTCGTAGGCGCTCTGCCAGCCGCCCGCTGCGAGTACCTGAGCACCGGGGACTCGGTCGAAGCGACGAGGTCGACGGTGTGTGGCCGCGCGGTGGTGCGGCCCCGGTGCCCACTCGGGGAACCGCCGGAAGTACCAGGCTCCGGGGACCACGACCACCCGGCCGGCAGTGAGGGTGGGGTCGTCGAGCATCAGCTCGAACCGCTCGTCGTTGCGGGTGACGGTCCCTTCGGGCATGTGCCGGGTCCAGAATTCCATCGGATCGCGACGCCATATGATCTAGCGCCTACGACGGCTAATGAGTTCACCCGAATCATAGTAATTGGAATGTGTTGTTCTGCGTGTGATCCGAATCGCCCCCATTGGCGTCATATTGAGGACGACGGCGTGGTTTGCCCGCTGATCGCCAGCATCCACCCTATTTCGGGTGACGTCTGAGGAGGCAGGACAGGCATGAATTTCAGCTGGCCACATAGGGCGTCGGGGAAATCGGCGCGCTGCGGTGCCGCACGGGTAGGGCTCGTCGGGGTTGCTGCTGTGGTGGTTGCGGGGACCGCGGCACTGGCGGCGCCGGCCATGAGCGCGATGGCGGCCCCGTTGAACGCGACCACCACGATCGTCACGAATCCGTTCCCGATCACGGAACCGGCGGACACCCCCGCGACCGTGAATGTAGAGGTGATCGACGACGCTGCTGGCGGCCCTGCGCCGACCGGGAATGTCAATGTGACCACCGATGTCCCGTGGGCGGACAACGCCGGGCTGCCGGCAGGCGAGGTGTTCCAGTGCACAGCAGACCTGGCCCCGGCGGCGGGCGTGAACGGCGACGGCCTGGCTTACAGCACCGGATCCTGCAGTATCGGCGGTGACGGCTGGGGCTTCATCGAGGTCGGGGCGATCTACAGCGGTGATGATAACAACGCCACATCGAACACGGACGGCACAGAGGTCAAGATCATCAACCTTGAGCCGACGACCACGACCCTTACGCCTAACACGGCAACCGCGGGTAAGGCAGTGACGCTGGTCGCGACGGTCGGCCCGGGTAACATCCTTTCCGGCTACAGCGAGATATTTAATGGACCGGCTCCGGCGGACACGGTGACCTTCACGGTCGCGGGCGCCAATGGCGATGCGACGTGCACGAACGTCCCGCTCGGCGGGCCCATCGGGGCTACTGACCCGCCCAACTACTCCGACTGCAGCGTGACACTGCCGGCTGGCACGTACACCGTCACGGCCGTCTTCGCTGGTGACGAGTACGCGGCAACGTCCACCGGAACGGAAACGCTCACGGTTAACGCGGTGGTGCCGCCGAAGGTCGCGACCACGACGACGATGGCGGGTGCGTCTGGTTACGCTGGCGGCGCGATCAAGCTGGCTGCGACCGTGGCGGGCGGCGCGGCCCCGACGGGGACGGTCAGGTTCGTCTACGGCGGCAAGACGCTGTGCTCGGCGAGCCTGTCCGGGGGTGTCGCGCACTGCTCGCACGTGTTCGCCGCCGTCGGCTCGCTGAAGGTCGAAGCGGTGTACGGGGGCGACGCCGGGCACGGTGGCTCCGAGGGCGCGGCGACGGTGAAGGTGAAGGCGCAGCCGACCTCGGTCAAGGTCAGCGTGTCCCCGGCCTCGCCTGCCAAGGGCAAGGCGGTGACGCTGACGGCGACGGTGAAGTCGCTGTCGGCGGCGACCGGCAGCGTGGCGTTCTACGTCGGCGGGCACAAGGTCTGCACCGCGAAGGTCGCTGGCGGCAAGGCGTCGTGCAGCTACACCTGGCACGCGGCGGGCACGTACACGGTGACCGCTGTGTACGGCGGCAACGCGACGCACGCGGGCTCGAAGGGAAGTATCTCGGTGACCGTGAATAGCTGACCCGGCCCGGGCCGCTGACGTCCGTGCCGCCCCGATGGGCGGCACGGACGTCAGCATTTGGTTCGAGGGGCAAAGCCACGGTTCGTTCGGAAGAAAATCCCATGAGCCGATCCGGGGCGGACGCTGGGGCGGCAGAGCCCGCGCTCTTCGGGGACATGGTCTGGCGGGGTCAGGCGGGTTTGATGTTGTGGTTTCCTCTGAACACGTTGGCGGGGTCCCATTCACCCTTGATGGCGGCGAGACGGCGGCATTTGTTCTCGCCGTAAGGCGGCGCGGATCCGGTCGTCGCCCTCATGGCTGATGTAGTTGAGGTAGATTCCGCCGCTGGCGTACGGGGCGATGGCGCGGCGGAACGCCGTGACCCAGGCGATGTTCTTGTCGCTGTCGGCGGGATTCTCCCACATCGCGAAGGGATGCATGATCCACGCTGCGTCGCGCTTGGTCAGTGATGTTGCGTCTTCGCCGACGCGGGCTACTGCTCCTCCCCATGGCATCAGCACTGGCTGGGTAAACGGCGATGGCCGCTCGAAGCCATATTTCATGAAGGCGCCGAGGGCCTCGTCGGGGAGGTCGTCGAGGTATCCGGCCGACCAGTAGTTGTGCCGGCCGGGTGGATCGTCGATCATGCACTGGAATTCGGTGTACGCCATGGGTCCGACTAGGTCGACGCGTGGTTCCATCGCTCGCAGGGGAGCTATCGCCTCGGCGCCATCGCCGATGTCACCGGCCCAGATGACGACCACGAGCGCGACGGTCGTACCCTGCAGTTCAGCCGGAACGAAGGGCTCAGGCGGGCCGCTCAGCAGAAACAGCCCGGAGCCGAGCTCGTCAGGCGCACTGTATTCGTAGTCGCGGTACGCGTGCATGACATCGCGCGCCGCCTCGCCTGGCCAGATCAGCAGGCCTGCGGTGACGGGCCAAGGTCGTGCAGGCGGAACACGAACGAGGTGGCGACCCCGAAGTTGCCGCCGCCTCCGTGCAGCGCCAGAACAGGTCGGGATTCTCGCCTTCGCTGGCGGTGACCTGACGCCCGGCAGCGGCCAGCCGACTGCGCCCGGTACGATGACCAGACCATGCCGCGTGACACGATGAGCTGGGGCGAGGTGTCCGGGCGGCTCGCGGCGGCCCGGAATTACTGGCTCGGCACCACGATGCCGTCGGGTGCCCCACATGCGGTGCCTGTCTGGGGCGTCGTGACCGCACAGACGCTGTTCCTGTACAGCGAGCGAACCACCGTGAAGGCCCGCAATCTCGCAGCGGACGCACGGTGCGTCATACACCTCGAAAGCGGCGACGAGGTGCTGATCGTGCACGGCGTCGCCGAAGATCTCGGAGACCCATTCCAGGTACCGTCCGTGGTCGCAGCGCTGGCGTCCAAGTACACCCGTCCGGAAGACCGGCAATACCTGCCGGGCGCTGACCCCGCCTTCGACGTCGTCTATGCCATCAGGCCGCGATCGGCGCTGGCATGGCGACTCGATGACTATGCCAGCTCCCAGCGCCGCTGGTCCCTTTGATCCGCTTTGCACAGCCAGGAACGCTCGCCGCGACTATTGCCGGGCTCTCATGGAGAACGACACAGGCCGACGCGGCCGATGTCAACGCGGCCGGTGATGCACCGACAACGCAGTGGGGCGGCGAGCCCGGCAAACCGACCGCTAAGGCCCCTGATCTGGAGAGGTCTTCACGTTGGCTTTGACCTGCGCGGATGCCGCCTTGCTTCGGTCCCGCCCACAGCTTAAGCGCGGCCAGCCCACACGCCGGACACCCGTGCGCAATTGCGCAGGGCGTTTCCGCGGAAACGCCGGAACGGTCTCTGCCCTGGTCCTGCCGCGGCACCTGTGCCGACCGGGGGGGTCGGGCTCTACCGTGAACCCAGGCCCTCCTGAAACGTGAAGACCTCCTGAAGCCGGTGAGCGGAATCGAACCGCTGACCTGCCGCCAACAAGAACCATGCCCTGAGCCGGTGGCCAGCGTTACTCCGGGCCGGTTGCCGCCCACGCGCCGAGCAGCATGGGGAAAGCACCCACCGCCTGGGTCCGCTGGTTGTCCTCCCTCAGCCGTTGTTCGAATGTCTCCATCCCGATCTCCTCGGCAGTGGCCACCCCCGTGCCCACAATCAGCGGCGCGACGTTGCGCATGGTCTCCACCAGGAAACCAACACCTGTCTCATCGGCAGGCCCGAAGTGCGGCTGCACCCCGATCATCCCAAGCGGGCGCAGTCCCGCCTCTTGCAGGATTGCCCACAGCCGGGAGCCGACCATGGACATCCCGGCCTTCGCGAACGCTTCGACCAGCCAGGACTTGACCTGGGTCCCGAACGCGGTCTCCGGCAGCGACCGGATCGTGGAGAGGTCTTCTTCTACTGGGACGACCAGGCCGCCAGGGCGCAGCACCGTGGCCTGCCGCCGCAGCAGCGCAGCCGGGTCCGGAACCGCCCACAGCACCAGACGCTCGACGATCGCATCGTACGGTCCGCCCGGCGCCGGCTCGCTGAGGTCGCCCTCCACGAAGCGCACCTGCGTCAGGCCGCGCTGCTCAGCCCGCAACCGTGCGCGGGCCAATGCCTCCGGCGAGCGGTCGACACCGACCACGAAGCCGTCAGGACCCACCAGGTCTGCGGCCACGAACGTCACGTCCCCGGCCCCGCAGCCCAGGTCCAGCACCCGCATGCCGGGCCGGATGCCGGCCTCGGCGAAGATCATCCGCGTTGCCGGAGCCAGCGCGGCGCCCTGGACCTCAAGGCGGGCCACCTCATCTTCACCGATGCCGCTGCCGAACTGGTAGCCGGAGTTGCTCTCACCCATCGTGGTTCCTCCCTCGGCAGCCCCGCAACGATTATCCCGCGCCAGGCCGCTGGCCTGGCAATGGACGTCCAGGTTCATTAATGAGCCCGCGGAGTGCTCCTTGCATTGACGGCCTTGCCGAGCATCAGGGTCATCGCGCACAGCTGGACGCGCGTAATCACCGCGCCCTCGCCGGCCCCCGGGCGAGATCCGCGCCCCGCTGCAGATGACCGGCGATGAGAAAACATCCAAAGAACGCAGGCACGTCGATCTGGAGACCGACGATGTGGAATCCGAAGTCAGCCGTCTTGTGGCGCTCGGCGCGATGCGACAGGACCAGCGAGGGCCGGATGGACTCGAATTCTGGGTTCTGCGCGACCTATGGGGTAACGAATTTTGCGTGCTCTCATCGGCGCTTGTCAGGTTCCATGCCGGACAAGAGCCATAAGCGGCCTACTCAGGGAATGCCTGCGCGGAACCGGTAAAACCGCCTCGGCGGACGGCTTCAGCTCGTATTTCAGAACGAACTGATCTGTACCCGCTAGTTGACCGGCGCCGAATCTTCCCGAACGCGCCGACCGGCGGCTCCCGGACGGTCGCGGCGCCAGTCAGTTTTCTCCTCTTGGCGGGTTCCTGACATTCGATCGCGAGGACCCGCCCTCACTTCGCCGTCCCGTCGTTCGGCGTGACACGCACTGCACGAGCGGCGGCATCATCCCGCCCTTGCCATTGTAAGACGAATCGTCTTACAATGGCGGCATGGCCGACACCATCACCTTTCGCACCGACGACGAGACCGAACATGCCCTTGACGTGCTCACCCGCGAGGGCCTCACCCGGTCCGCCGCCATCCGGCAGGCGGTGCTCGAGGCGGCCGGCCGTCGCGAACGCGCCGCCCAGATGCGCCGCGACGTGCTGCGGATGGACCTGGGCCAGCCCGACGGCATCAACGTGGCCGACGAACTGGCACGCGACCGCGCTGCCGAGCGCTAGGTGATCTACCTGGACTCGGCGGCCGTCGTCAAGCTCGCACATGCCGAGCCGGAATCACCGGCACTGCGCGCCTGGCTGGATGAGCGGGCCGAGACAGGATGGATCAGCTCGGTGCTGACCGAGATCGAATCCTTCCGCGCGCTGGCCAGGCACGCGCCAGACGCCGTCGTGCGACTGCCTGCCGTGCTGGACCAGATCGACCTGATCGGTCTCGGCCCGCCTATCCGGGTCCTGGCGCAGACCGCCGGGCCAGCCACCGTCCGCAGCCTGGACGCCATTCACCTCGGCACCGCTCTGCACACGCGCCGCACACTGACCTGGTTCGTCAGCTACGACAAGCGGCTGCTAGATGCCGCCAGGACGGCAGGGCTACCAACCGAATCGCCGACCTAGCCACAGCCGCCACACCGGACCAGTCCTTCGCAGGCAGGCAAAGACGCCGCCGCGGGGAACGCGCCGAGCGCCGATTAGAGCCTCGCCCGCTCGGCTTGTCCCCGGTGCCTAGCTGAGCGGCCAGGTAGACCGCTACGAAGCAGTCTCAGCCAGCCTGCTTCAGTTGACAATCGCGCCGTTTAGCCCTTAAGTGACCTGCGGGGCCCGCCCGGTGCGCCCAGTTCGGTTCGCAGCACGGCTCACGGCCAAGGTTGGGGGAAGTCGACGATGCGAATTCTGATGGCCCAAGTGCGCCTGCCCGGGATAAGTGCCGTGCTCGCGGGAGCAGTCTGGCTCGCGGCCTGCTCCAGCCCGGCAAGTCAGCCGCCCGTGGCGAATACGATCCCGGCTCCGACTACATCGCCGGCCGTCGCTGCATCCGCTGCCCCGCCTGCGGGCGCAAGCACGAACCCAAGTCCGAGTCCGAGCACGGCAACTGCCGAGAACCTGGTGCTGACCGACCCGGTACGCGCGCAGCTCGTCGCGGCGGCGGCCAGACTGAACGGCCTGCCCGCATCGGCATATCTCGGCCTCGTCCACGGCGAAAGCTACTACGGCTTCGACCCCGCCACGAACACCTACTGGGCCGGCGGAGCGCTTGACCCGAGCCCGTCCTCCCAGCAGGCTCAGGTCTCGGTCCAAGACGATGGCGGGTACTACATCTTCGAAGAACCGGCCGGCGGTTCCTGGACCGCGTTTGCCGAGGGCCTGGCAGGGATCGATGGCGCCACG
>JASHXJ010000487.1 GCA_030043595.1 Trebonia sp. | reverse complement strand
GGCCGGCCACGACGACGAGGTGACCGCGGTGGCGATCGGGCGGGCCGGGGACCGCGACATCATCGTCTCCGGCTCCGACAAGACGGTGCGGGTCTGGGACGCGGTCACCAGCGCGCCGGCCGGCGGCCCGCTGGCCGGCCACGACGACGAGGTGACCGCGGTGGCGATCGGGCGGGCCGGGGACCGCGACATCATCGTCTCCGGCTCCAACGACCGCACAGTCCTCGTACGGGATCATCGCCCTGGCATCTGCTTCTAGGTTTGGCGTTGTGGCCCACACCGGCAATGCGGGCCACGGCGATATGGCGACGCGATGAGGGAGGCAGCGGTGACGGGGGTCCTGGGGCCGGGCGAAGGCCATGCGCGGTACAGCGCCCGCGGCAGCGTCATGTACGTCAAGGCCCTCGCCGAGCTGGACGACGGCGACCTGTCGCTGATGGAGCGCACCCTGCCGCCTGGCGGCCGGCGCCCGCCGCCGCACCGGCATACCAACTGCTCGGAGGCCTACTTCGTGCTCGACGGCCTGGTGTCGGTCACGGTCGAGGGTCAGGACCTGCGGGTGGGACCCGAGGGGTTCGTGCTGGTGCCGCGCGGCACCGCGCACACCTTCGGCAACGCCGGCGACCAGCCGGCCCGGCTGCTGGTGATCCACGCCCCGGCCATGGATGCCTACTTCGCGGCCCTGCACGACCTGTGGCACAGGGACCGGCCGCCCTCGCCCGACGAGGAACGAGCGCTGATGGCCCGGTTCGGGATGGAGCCTGCCTGACCGCGGCCAGGCCGGCAGGCTGCCGGGCCGGCAGCCAAGCTGGCCGGCGGGCGCGGAATCCGGTGGCGGTCACCAGTCACCAGGCGGGATGCTGGGCGCATGTCGTGGACAGCACCCGAGATCACCCGTCAGTTCGTGCCCGATGTCGCCGGCGAGCGGCCGATGCTCGAGGCATGGCTGGAGTTTCACCGCCAGACCCTGCTGCACAAGTGCTCCGGCCTCACCGCCGAACAGCTCAGGGACTGCGCCGTCCCGCCATCGAACCTGTCGCTGCTCGGCCTGGTCCGGCACATGGCCGAGGTGGAGCGCGGCTGGTTCCGGCGCCGTGTCGCCGGCGAGGACGTCGGCTTCCTTTTCAGCAGCGAGGCGGATCCCGACGGCGAGTTCGAGCACGTCGGTACGGCCGACGCTGAGCAGGACTTCGCCACCTACCAGCGCGAGATAGAACTCGCCAGGGAGGCCGCCGCTGGCCATGACCTGGACGAGACGTTCTTCCACGCCCGCCGCAACGCCCAGATGAGCGTGCGCTGGGTGTACGTGCACATGATCGAGGAGTACGCCCGGCACAACGGCCACGCGGACCTGCTGCGGGAGCGAATCGACGGCGCGACCGGAATGTGACGCTAGCGCCCGGACCCCGCCGCCGTGGGCAGTGCCAGACCGCGGATGACCAGATCCCACATCTTCTGTGCCGTGTGAGCGCTGTCCATGCCGCTGCCCGGCCGCCACCACTGGTAGGCCCAGTTGCAGATCCCGAACACCGCCATGGTCGCCATGTCGGGATCTACCTCCCGGAACGCGCCGTCGCGGATCCCCGTCGTGATCGCGTCGTGCACCAGATCCTGGTAGCGGGCGCGCTTGACGCGGATCTGCTCGCGCACCGGGCTGGGCAGTTCCCGGTAATGCTCGAAGAAGACCCGGACGTGGCCGCGGTGCGTCTCCATCAGGCCGAGGATGTCGGTCATCGCGCCGAGCAACTGATCGGCAGGGGCGAGCGCCAGCTTCCGCCGCTCTTCCTGCCGGTCGAGCAGCAGGTCGATGAAGGTCTCGTGGATGCCGCGGAGGATCTCGTCCTTGGCACGGAAGTAGTGGTACAAGGTCGGTTTTGCGATGCCGGCCGCCAGCGCGATCTGCTCCATCGACACGCTGCCGTACCCGCGCTCGTCGAACAGGCGGGCCGCGAGATCGATGATGCGCGCGCGGCGCGCGTCGGCCGCACTGGCGGCCGGTGAGCAGCTGTCCGGTGCCTCCGGGGTCAGGATCGGTCACCTCGCCCTGCACAGTCGCCCGCCTCACCGGTGCGGGCGATGTCGCCTCCGGCGCGCTCGCGGGCCACCGCACGGAGTGCGTGCTTCCTGATCTTCCCGGTCGCCGTCTTCGGCAATGGCCCGAGATATACGCGGTCGGGGACCTTGAAATGCGCTAGGCGCTCCCGCGCGAAGGCGATCAGCTCCTGCTCGCCGATGTCGTCTCGTGCCGTCGTGACGAATGCGACGGGCCGCTCGCCCCAGCGCGGATCAGGCGCCGCCACCACGGCGGCTTCCAGCACGCCCGGATGCGCGGACAGCACCTTTTCCACCTCGACCGAGGCGATGTTCTCCCCGCCGCTGATGATGATGTCCTTGCTCCGGTCGGTCAGCTCGATATAACCGTCTGGATGGACGACGCCCAGGTCACCCGTGTGAAACCAGCCACCACGGAACGCCGCCTCGGAAGCCTCCTCATCGTCCAGGTAGCCGGACGTCACCGTGTTCGACCGGATCAGGATCTCGCCCATGGTGCGGCCGTCCGCCGGGACAGGCTGGAGCCGCTGGTCGGCGACCACGACGTCACCGACCGACACCGTCGGAACGCCCTGCCTGCTGAGCCGCGCGGCGAGCTCGGCGGGGGGCAGCTGCGCCCAGCCATCCTGGTATTCGCAGATCAGCGACGGCCCGTACGTCTCGGTCAGGCCGTACAGGTGGGTGACATGAATACCCATCGCCTGCACGGCGGCGATCGTCTCCTTCGTCGGCGGGGCGCCGCCGACCGCCGCCCGGACTGGCCGGCTCGCCACGAAGCCACGCTGAGCGCCGGCCCTGGCCAGCTCACTGAGCACCACCGGAGCGCCGCACAGGTGTGTCACCGGATAGCGGTCGGCAAGCGTCAGTGCCCGGTGCGCGTCGAAAGACGGAAGGCACACGTGGGTCGCGCCCACCGCGGTAACCCCCCATGTCAGGGACCAGCCGTTGCAGTGAAACATGGGCAGCGTCCACAGGTGCCAGCTGGACGCGGAAAGCTGGAACTCCAGCGCAACGCTGACCGCGTTCAGGTAGGCGCCGCGGTGCGTGTAGACAACGCCTTTAGGGCGCCCCGTGGTGCCGCTGGTGTAATTGACGGCGATCATGTCGTTCTCGTCGGCGGGTAGTTCCGCGCGCGTCCCGTCCCCGCGTGCCAGCCACTCGCCAAGGCCGACCGCTCCGCCAGGCACCGCACCGGATCCCGGCAGCATGACGACCCGGTCAACGGGCAGCTCGCTGGCACTGGCCACGCCCAGCCGGCCTGCCAGCTCCGGGGAGACCAGGAGCACCCGGGACCCGGAGTGGGCCAGGATCTGCCGGTAGTCCTGCGCGGCCAGCCGCGAATTGAGCGCCACCAGCACCGCGCCCGCTCCCGGCACTCCGAAGTGGGCGGCCAGCAGCCACCGGGTGTTCAGATCCAGCACCGCGACCCGTTCCCCCGGCTGGATGCCGTCGGCCCTGAGCGCGGCCGCGATCGCGTCGCAGTCGGCCGCCAGGTCCGCATAGCTGACCTCGGCACCGTCGGTGTCGATCACCGCGGTCTTGGCCGGGAAAGCCCGTCGCGCCCGGGCAAGGAAGCTCAGCGGGCTCAGCGGCACGTGGCTGGCCTCGAGGATCGCAACCCACCTCCCTGGCGCAACCGCCGTAAAGTCGTCCGACTAGTCGGTCGGGAAAAACGTAGAGGGAACTCCTAGCGATGTCAACGTGATATATGCCAGTTACAGGAATCTTGACAAACGCTCTACGCAGCTGCGAACGTTGCCTACCGACTGGTCAGTCGATACCACTTCCCCAGCCTGGGAGGCTTTTCGTGTCGATGCCGGGTGATGCCGGCGCCCGGCAGCAGCGGCCTGGCGCGCTGGTCACGGGCGCGTCCCGCGGCATCGGCAGGGCCATAGCCGGGCGGCTTGCGGCCCTCGGGTACAACCTGACCCTGAGCGGCCGACGCCGGGACGCGCTTGAGGAAACCGCACGGGCTCTGGCGGGGTCGGCCGACGGGATCGGCATACAGGTCGTGCCGGCCGACATGGCCAGCGAGGACGACGTGCGCGAGCTGGCGCGCCAGGCCGGGCACCTCGGCTCGCTGGACTTCCTGGTCCTGTGCGCCGGGGTCGGCAGCAGCGGGCCGGTGGCGGGTTACCCGATGCACCGGTTCGACCGCCAGGTGACGGTGAACCTTCGCGCGCCGTTCGTCCTGATCCAGGAATGCCTGCCGCTGCTGCGCCAGGCCGCCGCCTGGCACCCCGACCGGGGCGCCAGGATCGTGGCGATCGCCTCAAGCACCGGCGTGGTGTCCGAGCCTGGCCTGGCGGCCTATGCCGCCACCAAGGCCGCGCTCATCTCGCTGTGCGCGTCGGTCAACGCCGAGGAGTCGGCCAGCGGGGTCAGCGCCACCGCGATCTCGCCCGGGTACGTGGATACCGATATGAGCGCCTGGGTCCGTGACCGTGTCGCGCGGGAAGAGATGATCAAGCCAGCCGACATCGCGACCCTGGTGGCCGCGATCAGCACCCTGTCGCCCCAGGCTGTCGTGCCGCACGTGCTCGTCACCCGGCCGGGGGCCGGGCCGGCCGGTGCCTAGCTGGCCGGGGTGCAGGCGATCTCGGCGTTGTTCCAGGTCATGCTCGGCCGGCCGGGACCTGGCGACCTTGTTGATCTCGCGCCGCCGGGCCAGGGTGAACCTGGGCGGATGGCCCCGGTCACGTGCCGGGGAGCGTGACCGCGAACCCGGGATGGGCTGAGGAGATCCAGTCATTGGCCGCCGCGGCCGGCATGGTGGTGAGGTCTGGCATGTCGAACACGAGGCCCTGCTCGGTGCGCTCAGCCATCGGCATGACCTCAGCAGCGACCTGGAGCTGGGCCTCACTCCACCGGCGCAGGGCGTCATCAACGGCCGGGGCGCCGGCGAGCGCGTCCGCCAGTGAGGTGGCGTTGGCCATCGCCTTCAGGACGCCGCTCGCGGTGAACGGGGGGAACACCGCGCCGGCGTCGCCGGCCAGGCACAGGCGATCGCGGGCGTAGCTGCGGGGGGCAACGGAGTAAACCGCCTGGATCGCGGAGTTGCCGCTCCGTTGCACCAGCTCGAACAGCGCCGGGGGCAGCAGGTCCGCCAGGCGCGACTCGAAACCGGCCTTGACCTGCGGATGGACCTTCCCGAACGGCACGGAGCCGGACTGCTGCCGCTCGTGATCATCGACCAGCACCGAGGCCAGGGCACCCTCAGGAACCTGGAGGTAGTAGCCCCACATCAGAAGGCGCTTTCCCGGTTCGGTGCTCTGCCCGGTGCCGGGGATGTAGTACATGAGCCCGTGCCCTCCCTGGTACACAGAGCGCACCAGATCGCAGCCCCCGAGGGGATCCGCGCCGATGTCGCTCTCGGGCAGGAGCCCGCGCCACATCACCATCCCCCGGTAGCGCGGCACGGCGCCGGGGTCAATGAGCCCGCGTCCCAGCGAGCGGTACCCGTCGGCGCAGACGACGAGGTCGAAGTCCGCTGAACCGCCCCGGAGAAGATGCAGCCTCGTGCCGCCGGGCCCCGCTTCGATCCGCTCGACGGCCGAGGCACCCCGGTACAGGTCGTCGGGGACGCCCCGCCGGAGGCACTGGTACAGATGGGCCCAGTTGAACGCCTTGAGGCTGACCTGGATGTCGCCCAGCCAGCGCGGCCGGCCGGTCCCGGATCCACGGGTGACATACCGGATGGAGTCGACCTTGACGGTGGGGAGGGTCTCATCGATCAGGCCGCGCGCCAGCATGTCCTGCCACACAGCCGCCGGGGTACCGATCCCGGCGCCCCGGCTCACGAGCCCGGACTCGGACCGCTCGAAGACGATCACGTCGTGGCCGGCCCGGTGCAGGAGCGCCGCAGTCGCGCATCCGGCGATCGATCCCCCGATAATGCCGACTCTCACGCCTGCCCCCGACCCTTGCAGCGCCACCCCGGGAGGTGATGGTAATCCGTCAGTGTAGCGGCCGCATGCGCCGTGAGGACACCGGCGGAACGGGATCGCAGGGCCAGCAGCCAGCCACCACAGGCCCCCCTCGACCTCCCGCGTTCCCTTCATCGCTGCGCAGGACAGATCGCCCGGCCGGAAACAGCGCAGGCGTCGTTCACATCACGGGCCGGTGCTCGCGCTGAGCCCGGCGCGGAGCACTGCGGAGTCGAAGTGGCCGACGACCTCGCTGACCTTGCGTGCGCAGGCGAGCACGGCGCCGGCGTCGGCGCTGGCCGGGGCTCCGACGAGCAAGAGCAGGTTGAGCAGGTCTTCGGTCGCCACGTTGCCGGTCGCCCCGGGAGCGTAGGGGCAGCCGCCGAGGCCGGCGATGGAGGAGTCGAACTCGGTCACGCCGGCCTGCATGCCCGCCACCACGTTCGCCAGCCCGAGCCGGCGCGTGTCGTGCAGGTGCAGGCGGAAGCGCACCCGCGGGAACCGTTCCACCAGGCTGCTGGTGATGTCATAGACCATGGCGGGGCCGGCCAGCCCGGCGGTATCGGCCAGCGCGACTTCCTCGAACCCGTGCGTTTCGATGGCTCGCCGCGCGAACTCGACCGTGTTCGCCGTAGCGGCGAATCCCTCGAACGGGCAGCCGAAGGCGGTGGCCAGGCCGACGCTCGTGCGCACCCCCGCCGCCCGGCACAGCGCAGCCACCCGCCCGGCCGCCTCAAGCGCCGCCTCCGGCTCCATCTTGGTGTTGCTGATGCTGTGCGATCTGGAGACGGATACGACGACGTCGACCTTGTCCGCTGCTGCCCGCAGCGCTCGCTCCGCGCCCCGCTCGTTCGGCACGAGAGCGCTGTACGTGACGCCCGGCCGCCGTTCGATGCCCGCGAACACCTCCTCCGCGTCGCGCAGCTGCGGGATGGCCTTGGGATGAGTGAACGAGCTGGCCTGTATCTCGGTGATGCCCGTCTCGCTGAGCATGTTGATGATCTGGATCTTCGATGACGTCGGGATAAAGGTGCCTTCGTTCTGGAATCCGTCCCGCGGCCCGACCTCGCACACGTGCACCCGCTGCGGCCAGTGCATCACAAGACGTCCAGGAACTTCGGCTGCCGCTTCTCGTTGAAGGCGTTGACGCCCTCATGGCGGTCCGGATGGCCGACCATGCGCTGATAGCACTCTATTTCTATCTCGATCCCGTGTTCCAGCGGCTGGTCGAGCCCCAGCACTGCCGCGTGCTTTGCCTGCTGCACGGCACTGGGTGAATTCCTGGCTATCTGCACGGCTATCCCCAGCGCGGCGGGCATGAGCTCGGCGTCCGCGACCACCTTGTTGACGATCCCGATGCGCAGTGCCTCGGCAGCGTCAATCGGCGCCCCTGTCATCAGCAGCTGCAGTGCCATGCCGCGGAAGGCCGTCCGCGGCAGCAGCTGCGTGCCGCCGGCCCCCGGCTGGATGCCCCTCGTAACCTCGGGCAAGCCGAACCGCGCCGACTCGGAGCACACGATGAAGTCAGTGCTCAGCGCCATCTCCGCGCCGCCGCCGAGCGCGTAGCCGCGGACCGCGGCGAAGACAGGCTTGCGCAGGTTCCGCAGCTTCCAGTGCGTGCTTTCGAAGAGCCGGTGCTGCAGCGTCCACTGTTCAGGCGTCATGCCCCGGCGCTCTTTGAGGTCCCCTCCGGTGCAGAACGCCCGCTCCCCGGCGCCAGTCAGGATGACCGCACGCACCTGCGGCTGCACGGAGATCTCGTCCAGCACCTGCGACAGGCGCCTGGCCATGGCGGTGTTGAACGCGTTCAGCACGTGCGGACGGTTGAGCACGACAACCGCGACGTGCCCGTCCTCTTCGGTCTGAACGATCACCTCTTGGTCTTCCATGTCATTCCTCTCTGGCGACGATAAGCGCGTCAACAGCGCAGACCCCGGACCCGTGCGGCAGCACGATGAACGGGTTCACCTCAACCTCGCCCAGCCAGCCGGACGCGCTCTCGCAGAATTCGGTGATTCCCGTGATCGCGTCGACCAGCGCGTCCCTGTCCCCCGGCGTGCCTCCCCGGTAGCCGCCGATGAGCCGTCCCACGTGAACCTCGTCGAGCATCGCGCTGACCTCGGCCCGGCTTACCGGCAAGACCCGCCTGGTCACATCGCGGACAAGCTCCACCAGCAGCCCGCCGCCGCCCACGGTCAGCATCGGCACTCCGCCTGACCTGGTGTCGACGCCGACGACCACCTCGGCGATCCCGTGGACCTGGCGCTGCACCAGGTACCGCGCGGCCGTGCCGGTGCCGCCCGGCAGCCGGCTGATGCGGTCGGCCACGCTGAGCCACGCGTCCCTGAGCTCGTCCGCGTCCCGCAGCCCTGGCCGGACCAGACCCAGGTCCGAGCGGTGCGCAACACCGGGAACGAGGCCCTTGAGCACTACGGGGTAGCCCAGCCGCCCGGCCGCGTCTACCGCGTCCGTGCGGTCGGTGACGATGCTTTCCGCGGGACTGGGCACCCCGAATTCCCGCAGCAGCGCTCTTGCCTCGACGTCGGGCAGCAGTCCCCGTGACGGCCTGGGGAGCCGGGGGCGCTCAGGCCGCGCCGCGGCAGCGCCGGGCAGCAGCGTGGCGGCGCCCGCCAGGTACTCAACGTAGCTGTTCCACGCGCGCAGCCCCGTCTGCGCGGCCGCCAGGTCGCGGAAGAACAGCACGCCCTGCTTCTTGAGCGTTTCCTCGCCGTCTGGATCACAGACCGGCATGTCCTGGACGATGCCGGTCAGCAGGACAGGCTTGCCGTGCCGCCGCTGCACCTCGCCGAGTTGCGCGGTCCGCTCCGCATCCAGCGGCAGCGCGTCGATGACCACCACGCCGTCATAGGCGGCTTCGCTGACGAACGCCTCGATGATCCCCGCCCACGCGCCCGGGGCGTCGCCTTGCGCCTGCCTGCCGAACTCCAGCGGGTTCTGCACTGTGATGTTGCCGGGTACGCTGCCGGCGATGCGCTGGCGGAACTCCTCGCTGAGTGCCGGGACATCCGCGCCGATCTCGGTGACGAGGTCGGACATTATCCCGGCGGCCCCGCCCGAGCCGGACACGATTCCCAGCCGCTTGACCGGGGCGCCGCCAACGGCTCCGTAGCGAAGCCCGGCCGCCCTGTCCAGCATGTCGCCGATGTCGTGCGCGGCCGCAATGCCGTACTGCCGGAAGATCGCGTCGTAGAAGGTACCCGAGCCCGCCATCGCGCCGGTATGCGAGACAGCCATCCTGGCCGCGGCCGTTGAGCGGCCGAGCTTGAGAACGATGATCGGCTTCCTCGCCAGGACGCTCTGCCGGCCGATCTCCACCAGGCGCTCGTCGTCCTTGAAGCTCTCCACCACCGCGCAGATGGCCTTCGTGTTGTCATCGCGCAGGAAGTACTCGAAGTAATCGCAGGCCTCCAGGCAAGCCTCGTTGCCGCTCGACACCACGTAACTGAGGCCGAGTCCGCGCGCGTTCGCCTCGGACATGCAGGCATGGCTGAGCGCGCCGCTCTGCGCCAGCACGGCGACGGACCCGGGCCGGGTCGGTGCCATCTGGGTTCCCGCGAAGGCCTCGATGCCGTCATGAGCGCTGATCACGCCCAGGCACGACGGGCCGCATATCGCCATCCCCGTCCTGGCGGCGAATTCGGCCAGTGCCCGCTGCCGCTCTTTCCCCGCGGGCTCCCTGCTCTCCGCGAACCCGTTCGCCACGACGACAGCCGCGGTCGCCCCGGCCTGCGCAGCCTCCGACAGTGCCCGGAGAACCCGGCTCGCCGGGACGACAAGGAACGCGAGGTCGATCCGGTCAGGCAGATCAGCAGCCGACCGGTAGCATTTCGCGCCGAAGATCTCGGTCCGGTTGGGGTTAACCATGTACACGGGGCCCGGAAACGGCATCGCCTGCATCCGCCTTATCGCGTTGACCGCGTAAGGGGTTCGCTCGGAGGCTCCTATGACAGCAATCGATCGCGGATGAAACAGTGACGCCAGGCGATCCGCCGGCGAGGCCGGCGTGCCTGTCTGGCTGATCCCGTTCACGGTCGTCACTATCCCTTCTCAAGCTGGCAGCCATGAGCGCGGCGCTGCGCGCCAGATGACGGTGCTATCTGCCTCGCGTCAGGCTCCGGCCGCTGAGGATGGCGAACAGCACTGAACCGATGAGCGCTCCGCCGTTGAACACGTCCGTGACCCACGAGGGCGCGCCCAGCAGCTCGAGGCCCGTGATGCCCACGACAAGGAGATAGAGCGCCACCAGGGTGCCGAGCACGTTGACCCGGCCGATGTGGATGGTGGTGGCGCCGAGGAACGCCGCCGCGTACGGCGGCAGCAGATACTGCGGCCCGACGCTCGGGTCCAGCGCGCCCAGGGTTCCCACGAGAATGATCCCGGCGAATCCGCAAATCAGGCTCGATCCCATGAAGGCGCCGAACCGCAGGCGCTTCACATTCAGTCCGCCCAGCCGGGCTACCTCGCGATTCGACCCGACGAACATGAGGCGGCGGCCGAGCGGGGTCATGTCGAAGACGTAGAGCAGGATCAGCGCCAGCACCCAGCCGTAGTACGCCGACAGCGGGAGCCCGAACAGCGGCCTGGTCGCGAAGGTCGCTATCCCACCCGACAGGCCCGTCAAGACCTCGTTGCCGGTGATGAAATAGGTAAGGCCGGTCAGCACCGTCATCGTGCCCAGGGTGGCTATGAACGCGTCCATGCCGACGATAACGATGAGCAGTCCGTTGACGGCGCCTACCAGCAGGCTTACGGCCAGGGCGGCGAGAGCGGCGACGAGGGCGTTCACGTTGTGCTGGGTGACCAACACCGCGGACAGCGCACCGCTCATGACCATCACGGCCGAGATCGACAGGTCGAAGTCGCCGGACCGCAGCGGCAGCAGCAGGCCAAGGGCGAGCAGCAGCTCGATCGCCTGGGAGGTGATCATCACCCGGACGTTCGCGCCGGTGGCGAACAAGTCCGGCATGCCGACAGAGAATCCAACGGTCAGCAGGATGAACACGACCACGAGGGCGTAGTTCGCGAAGTGCCGGCCAGCGACGGCGGCTATCCCCTCCGATGGCGCCGGCTGCGGCGCTGATCCGTCCTCGTCCGCCTTGCGATCGCGCCCGCGGCCCATCACCATCTGCCCGAGACCTCCGCCAGATGCTCGCGGCTCCTTCATGCGCTCTCCTGATCCGCAAGGCTGCCCGCCAGCCCCGCCAGCTCTGTCACCCATGCCTGACGCGGGAAGAGCTTGTCGACAAGCACCTGGTGCAGGCCCGGGTCGGCGTCGGTACAGCAGTCCGCGACCACGATCAGGCGGTAATCGCGGTCGGCCGCCTCACGGACCGTCGACAGCACCACTCCGCTCGTCGCGACCCCCGCCATGATGAGCGTGTCGACGCTGGCGGCCCGGAGCACGACCTCAAGGTCACTGCCGGAAAAGGCGCTCACCCGGCGCTTTGTCACGAGGATGTCCGCGGGGCCGGGGGCAAGGTCCGGATGGATCTGCGCCTCGGCCGAGTCCTCGGTCATGCGGCCGGAACTCACCCAGGCGGCGAAGGTCTTGTTGCGCGGGGACACGTCCGGATGACCATGGCGGAATGCCACGCGCACGTATATGCACAGGATTCCCGCCCGGCTGGCGAGTGCCTTCAGATCTCGCGCGCGGCTGATGACGTCCGCCGCTTCGCTGTACCGGTCGACGATGCCCGTCATGAAGTCCATGAGCAGCAGCGCCGTGGATCCGGCCCGGACCGCGGTACCGCTGTCGCCTCGAGTCCCGGCCATGTCAGGTCGCTTCCATGCCCAGCATCCAGGCGACTACCTTGTCGGGCGTGGTATCAGCGCGATCGCAGTCGAGGACTTTCCGGCCGTGCCGCAGGACCACGACACGATCCGCGTGCTCGAGTACCTGCGGTATCGCGTGGCTTATTATCACCACCGCGCTGCCGGAATCCGCTATGCCCTTGGCCAGGTCCAGGACCATGGCGGATTGCCGCACGCCCAGTGCCGCGGTCGGCTCGTCCATGAACAGGACCCGGTCCGACCAGTGCGACGCCTTCGCGATCGCCACGCTCTGCCGCTGGCCTCCCGATAGCCGGGCGACCGGCTGGCCTACCATCCGGTCCACCCGGATGCCCATGTCGCCCATGACGCGCTCGACTTCCTGCCGCATCGCCGTCCTGTTCAGCGGGGCCAGTGAGCGGAGGAACCTGCCGCGCACCAGTTCCCGGCCCAGGAAGAAGTTGCTGGCGATATCGCAGGTCGTATCGAGCGCCAGGTCCTGCCACGCCGTCGCCACGCCATAGCGCTGGGCTGTTTTCGGATTCCAGGACGCCACCTTGGCACCCTCGAAGAGGATGTCCCCCGCGTCGATGGGCAACGCCCCCGACAGGGCCTTGACCAGGGTCGACTTGCCCGCGCCGTTGTCGCCGAGCAGTGCCACGACTTCGCCGGGATACAGCGCGAGGCTGACCTTGTCCAGCGCCGCCAGGTTGCCGTAGCGCTTCTGAAGGAGCCTGGCCTCCAGGACCGGCGGCCGTTCGGCCGCCGGTTTCGCGGGTCCCGGCCGGGCTGCATCGGACACTGTCACACCGACTCGGTCGCGCCGTCATTGTCGTGCTCGAACTGCTGCTCGCGCTGGCGTAGCGCCTCGTGGAAGCCGAGGGTCGCGACGCTCCGGTAGAACTGCGCGTCGACATCCCGGGCGCCGACAAGCCAGTCGCTGCTCACGTCGTAGAACCGGTCATCGTAGAGGACCCTGCTGATGTCCCGCCAGGCCCAGGAGATCCGCTTCTTGTTCGCGCCGGGCGTTCCCTTCGGCATCGCCACGATTTCCTCGGCAAGGTGCCTGACCTCGGTGTCGAGCTGATCCGCGCGGCAGGTCTTGTTGATCAGGCCTGCTTCCCGCGCGGCGTGGCCGGCCATGAGGTTGCCGGTCGCCAGGTATTCCTTCGCGACCTTCGGGCCTACCAGCCAGGGCCACACCGTGCGCGGCGCGAACCCGGCCTTCGCCTCCGGGTGGCCGAAGACGGCCGAGTCGTCGGCGAGCGTGATGTCCGCGAGCAGCGCTAGCTCGCACCCGATGCCCAGCGCGCGCCCGCGCACCGCGGCGATGCATATCTTGGGGTTGTGCCACACCAGCGGCACGAAGCCAGGGAAGGCCTCGAGCCACTGCTCCAGCCGGCCGGCGTCCTGCACCTGCCCGAGCTCCTCGAAGTCCTCGCCGGCGCAGAAGTCAGGTCCGTCGCCGGAGATCACGATGACGTCGCTGGCACTCGACGCGCCGAGATCCCGGAAGGCCGCGACGAGCTCGGCGTACATCTGCGCGTTGATCTTGTTGGACGCGCCGGGCCTGGTCAACGTGACGTGGCCGATGCCGTCGCTCTCCGAAACGTGCACATGGTTCATGTTCACTGCCTGCCTGACTCCATTTCCGCCATTCCGGTGCGCACTGCCTCGCTGCGCAGGATTCTCAGACCGCGAAGCCATTCAGAAGGCTCCACGCCGGCTATATCCCAGGCCGCCGTGTCCGCCTCGAGCTTGCGATTGTCGTAGCTGACCCTGATCATGTCCCGAATTGAATAGTTCACCTGCTTTTTAACGGTTTCCGGGAGCCCGAAGGGCATCGCCGCTATCTGCTCGGCCAGCAGGCGGCCCTCCCGCCTGAGGTCTTCGGCCGGCACCATCCTGTTGACCAGGCGCAGGCTAGCGGCCTCCGCCACCGAGATATGCCGCCCGGTCGCGACTATCTCCTTGGCCCGCTTGACGCCAAGGGTCCAGGCCCACAGCATGGTCTTGCTCGCGATGCCATGCCTCGTCTCGGGATAGCCGAACTTGGCGTCTGGCGCGGCCAGCGTGATGTCCGCGCCAAGCGCCATCGATCCCCCGCCGCCGAGCGCGTAGCCCTGGACCAGGGCGATCACTACCTTCTCGTTCAGCAGCGTGTAGCGGGTAAACCCCTTGAAGGCGCGCCGCCATGCGGAGACCGAATCCTTCTCCTGGAGTTCGGCGGAGTACGTGAAGTCGCGGCCTACGCAGAATGCCCGGCCATTTCCCGCGACGGTGATAACGCGGACCTTGTCGTCCTCACCGGCGCGCTGGAAGGCGCTGATAACCTCGTTGTACATCTGCAGGTTATGCGCATTCAGCTTCTCTGGCCTGTTCATGGTGATGGCGGCTATTCCGTCATCCACCTCGTAGAGCACGTACTGGTACTCCGCCGTCGTCGTCATCTGTCAGCTCACTCCCCACAGCTTCTCGAACTTCTGCTGGTAGCCCGCCATGCCGGGGAAGAGGTTCGCGCTCGCGGGAGGTATGTTGGCCGTCGTGAACAGCTGATCGCTGAACACAACCTCGGGGGTCGGCAGCTTGAGCATCGCGCGGCCCAGCGTGTCCACGTCGAGCCAGCCGATGTATCCCAGGTCGGGGAAGGAAATGTCGGCCTGCTGCCCCTTGCCGCTGCGCACGAGGGCCAGGTTGCTGCTCAGGCCGCTTTGCCCGATGAGCTTGGCGGAGCTGTGCGCCGCCTCGAGGCCTTCGGCCACGTACAGGCCCATCGCGTCGGCGTCGGCGATGAACCAGTTCACGTCGGGGTTCTTGATCGTCAGCGTCTCGGTGAGCGGCTCAAGCTGGGTCGCGATCGTCGAGGGATCGATGTTCTCGATCTGCGCCGTGCACGTGGCCGGGCAGTACTTCGCGAACTGCTGCTGGATGGCCGTGTCCATCTCCTGCAGTGCCGGGAAGACGGTCGCGGTGATCACTACCGCGTGCACCTTGCAGCCAGACTGGGCCATGACATAGTCCGCCATGTGCGCCGCGTCTATCGCGAGCGGCTGCGGAACGGCGCCCGCCACCGTGCTGGGAAGCGCCTGACCCGGCTGCTCGAGAAGGCTGGTGACTACCGGGATGCCCGCGGCCTTCGCCTGGTTCATGGCGCTGGTGACGACCGACGGGTCGATCGCGTGCGTGATGATGCCCGCGGCATGATGGGCGACCGCTTCCTCGATGCCCTGGGCCCAGTCCCCGACAGTGGACTGGCCGTCGTACGCGGTCACCGTCATGCCGGCCGCCGCGGCGGCGGCCTTCACGCCGTCGAGAACCTGGACGTCGAGCGGGTTGGACAGCGAGTCGGCGACGAACCAGATGTTCTTGCCGCGGTTCTTGCTCATGTCGAATGACGTCGCCGGCAGTGGCGCGTTCACCGGCTTGCTCAGCTGACTGGCGATCGCCTGCGTCTGCGAGACACACGTCGCCAGCGCCGCCGAGCTCGCTGACGTGCTCGCCGGCGAAGTCGCCGGCGAGGTAGCCCCCGAAGTCGTGGTATCCGACGCCGATGAGCTGCTTGAGCCAGACGAGGAACAGGCGCCCAGGGCCAGCGCCAGCAAACCGCCGACAGCGGCGGCAGTTACAGTTCTTTTACGGTGAGTCGAAAGATGTAGCGCCATAGGTATGTCTCCCTTGGATTACGCGGGCTCAGCGCGCTTTCCCGGCCATTCCGCGATTTCCGCTGCTGAATAGCACGCCGCGCAAAAATAAGCACACGATGCACGATCGTGTCAGGCTGCCATCGCGGCAATGCCTCTTGCGCCTCCGCGCTCTCGGCGCTCTCGGCTGCCACGTTATTTGACTGTTATCCTTTAACGCTGTTTCTCGTTGTGCTGTACCTCTGCTGTATTACGGCGGAGCCTACCGAGCGCTCGGTAGAGCTGTCAAGAGGTTGTTACCAGGAGATGTCCGGACGGTGACGTTCCCGACCGCCCGGTCGGGCTGGCGCGGAAGCACCGTGGCCTGGGCGGGCCAGCCTTGCGCGCAACTCGCCTGCTCGCTAGCGTCGGATCCGCCGCGCGACCCCGACCGTCCCGCCCGGCTGGCCAGCGGCACCTGGGATCCGGCTTCGGTCAAGAACCTACCGAGCGCTCGGTTGCAACGATGGTGATTGCTCGCTAGGATCTCTGCCGTAATGATTCGATAGGGGCGTCGCCGCCGGGCCAGGCCCCGATATACAGCTGACTGCTTCTCGGGAGAGCAGAAGGTACACTCCTTGTCAGCCCGCTTCGGCCGGGATGGGCACCTAACTCGTAACTTGGCACTACTGATAAGGTCGTATTTAAAGTGGACTCTTCGACGCATTCGCCCATTAAACAGGGCGAAGCTCCCGATGATGACGGCAAGACCGCGGACCGGTTGCTGCAGACGGCAGCGAGCTTGTTCCGGAAGAAGGGCTACGGCGCGAGCACGACCCGCGAGCTGTCCGATTTGCTCGGCATTCAGAAGGCTTCGCTCTATCATCATATACGAAGCAAGGAGGATCTCCTTGTCGCGATATCCCTGGAAAGCCTCAAGCGGATTATCGCCACCGTTGCCGCTGCCAGCTCGGTAGAGGACCCGGGCCGCCGGATGGAAGCAATGATAACCGCGCACCTGGAAACAGCCCTGCGCGATTGCGATATGCACCTGACCATGCTGGTGGAACTCCGCTCACTGTCACCTGAGCACCGTGCTGAGGTGCTGCGCCTTCGTGACCGCTATGAGGCGCTCGTGCGGAATATCATCGCGGAGGAGCAGCGGGACGGGCACATACGCGCGGATATCGACCCTAAGTACCTGACCCTCGCCCTCCTTAACCTGCTCAACTGGACGATCTTCTGGTACGACCCGAAAGGCGAGCACTCGGCGGCGGAACTCGCCACGATGCTGTCGACGATCTTCCTGGACGGCGCGCGCCCGCGGGCAGAGATCGGATGACAGGAACCTGTGGCAGCTAGCGGCGACCTCCCGGGCTTGCCGGCCGAGCGCGTCGAACGCTGGCTCCGCGCCGCCCTGCCTGGCCACATGGACGGCACGGCCTGGCGGGCGGAATTGATTTCCGGTGGTTTGTCGAATATTACGTACCGGCTGTACCTGCCGGGCGGGACCGTCATCTTGCGGCGCCCGCCGCTGGGGCCGCTGCTGCCCAGCGCGCATGACATGCGGCGCGAATTCCGGGTGCAGACGGCGCTGACCGCCACCGCCGTTCCCGTGCCGCTTCCGCTGGCACTATGCACCGACCGCGATTTGCTGGGCGCGGATTTCTACGTGATGACGGACATGCCCGGCGTGGTGCTCCGCGAGCCGCGCGACAGCGGGCGGCTCGCTCCAGAGCAGCGCACGGCGCTCGGCGACGGCCTTGTCAGGACGCTCGCTTATCTGCACAGCATTGATCCCGACACGGTCGGGCTGGGCGATTACGGCCGCGCCGAGGGTTACTGCGCGCGCCAGATCCGGCGCTGGGGCGACCAGTGGCGCCGCTCGAGCACCCGCGACCTGCCCGACATGGAGGTACTGCTCGGTCGTCTGGCCGCGGCCGTGCCCGACGGCTACAGCCGGGCCATCGTGCACGGCGACTACCGGCTCGACAACACCCTGGTCGACCCCGCGACCGCGCGGATAACCGCGGTCCTGGACTGGGAACTGTCCACGCTCGGCGACCCGCTGGCGGACCTCGCGATGCTGCTGACCTACTGGCATGACCGCGACGACGACGAACGGGCCGGGATTCCTGTCGCGGCCGGGCTCACCGTGCACGACGGATTCCCGAGCGGCCAGGAACTGGCCAACAGCTACGGCGCGCTGACAGGCCGGGATCTGGGCGAGCTTCCTTTCTACCTGTCGCTGAGCGCGATGAAGCTCGCGGTGATCCTCGAAGGGGTCCGGGCCAGGTACCTGAGCGGGCAGACGGTCAGTGACGGATACGAGCACGCGGGCGACGCGGTGCCGCTGCTGGTCAGCCGCGCGCTGCGCCAGCTTCGCCAGCTCCGCTCATGAGGACCCGCCAGGAACGGGCACGCCAGGAAGGGGCACGCCATGCCGGCTACCGCCATCGATTCGGCCATCTTCGGCGACATGTTCAGCACCCCGCAGATGCGGCGGGTTTTCTCCGACGAGAACCGCACCCAGAAGTACCTGGACATCGAGGCCGCGCTTGCCCGGGTACAGGGCCGGCTGGGTGTCATCCCGGCCGGTGCCGCCGCGGAGATCGAGCGGAACTGTCAGCTTGACCGGATCGACATGGCCGCCCTCGCGGACCGCACCAGGCTGATCGGCTACCCGGTCCTCGGCGTCGTCGAGCAGCTCGCCGGCCTGTGCGCGGGCGACGCGGGCCAGTTCTGCCACTGGGGAGCGACCACCCAGGACATCACCGATACGGCCACGATCCTGCAGGTCCGCGAGGCCCTCGACCTGGTCGGCGACGACCTGGAGGCGGTAGCGGCCTCGCTGGCTGATCTCGCCCGGCGGCACAGGGACACCCCGATGACCGGGCGCAGCAACTTGCAGCACGCGGTGCCGGTCACCTTCGGGCTGAAGCTGGCCGAGATCCTGTCGGCGATAGGGCGTCATCGTGATCGCCTCGGCGAACTGCGTCCCCGTGTCCTGGCAGGCGAGTTCGGCGGGGCGGCCGGGACGCTGGCATCCCTCGGGGAGCGGGGACTGCGGGTGCAGGAAGGCCTGATGCAGGAGCTGGGCCTGGCGCAGCCGGACATCGCCTGGCACACCAACCGCGACCGGATCGCCGAGGTCGGCTGCTTCCTGGCGCTGGTGACCGGGACGCTGGGGAAGATCGCGACCGACGTCAAGCTGCTGATGCAGACCGAGGTCGGCGAGGTGGCTGAGCCGTTCGCGCACGGACGCGGTTCGAGCAGCACGATGCCGCAGAAGCGGAACCCGATCTCCTGCTGCTATATCCACGCCTGCGCCGCGGTCGTGCGTCAGCAGGCCGCCGCCTTGCTGGACGCGATGATCGCCGACCACGAGCGCTCGACCGGTCCCTGGGAAATCGAGTGGATCGCGCTGCCAGAGGCCTTCCTGCTCACTGCCGGGGCGCTGGCCCAGGCACGTCTCATTCTCGGCGGGCTGGTCGTCGACGCGGACAGGATGCGCGCCAACCTCGACCTCACGCACGGCCTGGTCTCCTCGGAGGCGGTCATGATGCGCCTGGCGCCCTTCGTCGGCCGGCAGCGCGCGCACGACCTCGTGTACGACGTGTGCCGGCGGGCGGCCGAACAGCGGCGCCCGGTGCTCGAGCTGCTGACCGAGACCCCGGAGGTCGCCGCCCACCTCCGCGGCGACGAGCTGGCCGCGCTCTGCGACCCCGCGAGCTACCTGGGGCTGTCGGCGGCCATGACCGACCGGGTGCTCGCGCGGGTGAGCCTGCCCTGACCGCACCTCACGGCAGCGACACGGCGCGGCCCGGGCGGCTCATCGTGCCGGGCGGGCAGTACCACGTCATGATCTCCACGGCCAGCCGGCCCGCCCGCACGGCCGGATCGTCTTCGGCGAGCCGCCGGGACTGCTCGACCGAGCCGGTCCGGTAGAACGCCAGCCCGCGCAGCGACGGGTCCGGCTGCTCCACGACCGGGCCGTTGGTCACGATCTGGCCGGTCCCCCGCAGCCTGGCCAGATACGCCAGGTGCTCGGCCTGGATGCGCTCCAGCTCCGCGTCGGGGTAATCCGGGGCATGGGCTGGCCTGCGCAGCAGCACCAGCTCGAACGCTTCAAGGTCCATAGGAGATTATCGGCACCGCAGGCACCTGCAAGGGCTGACCGGCCAGCTTCATTTCACGGGCTCATTAGCCGGAACGAGCGCGGCCGTCTGTTCCGCGCATATCTCTGCCATGGCCTGGCGGGCGCTGCGGCACAGGCCAGGGAAGTTGAGGAAGCCGTGCGGCACGCCAACGTACTCGGTCAGCCGTACGGGCACCCCCGCGGCCCGCAGCGCGGCGGCGTAGCGGACGCCGTCCTCGCGGAGCGGATCGTGTTCGGCCACCTGGATCAGCGCGGGGGGCAGGCCGGCGTGGTCGGCGGCCAGCAGCGGCGACGCCCAGGGATGGGCGGGATCCCCGTCCGGGCCGAGGTACAGCCGCCGGAAGGCGGCCATCTCCGCGTAGTTGAGGAACAGGGAGCCGTCCTTCGGCGGCGCCGCCGGCAGCGCCGACTTCGTCATGTCCGCGGCCGGGTAGATCAGGCACTGGTGGCCGATCGCCAGGCGACCCGCGCCGCGCTCGCGGGCGACCAGGCACGTCACCGCCGCCAGGGTGCCGCCCGCGCTCTCCCCCATCACGCCGATCGGCGCGTCCCCGTCCGCGCCCAGCTCCGCGGCGTTCGCCGCGGCCCAGGCGGTCGCGGCGTAGCAGTCCTCGACCGCGGCCGGGAACCGGTGCACCGGCGCCAGCCGGTAGCCCGCGGAGACGACGACGGCGCCGACCCCGGCGGCGACGCAGCCGCACAGCCAGTCCCCCATCCGCAGTTCGCCGAACACGAACCCGCCGCCGTGGAAGTACACGACGAGCGGCCGCCTGCCCGGGGCGGCCTGCCGGGAACGGTAGACGCGCACCATGATGTCGCCGTCCGGTCCGGGGATGGTCCTGTCGCTGGTCTCGATGCCGGGGGCGAGCGCGCCGAAGATCCAGTCGGTCACGACGTTGCGCGGGATGCTCCGGCGCTGCATGGCGATGACGTCCGCCTCGCTCATCGTCGCGATAGGCGCCTGACGCCGGGTCACCCAGCCCCACGCACGCACGCGCAGTTCCATCCGTGCCATCACATGAGCGTACGTTCTTCGCGGCCTGCTTCACAGAAGGCACGGTCCGTTCGGGATAATCGATCTTCAAGCCCCCGTGAAGAATGGAGCAGTGACGGTGGAGATCTCACTCGACGGCAAGGTCGCGCTCGTCACCGGAGTCGGACCGAACATCGGCAGCGGCATCGCGCTGGCGCTGGCGAAGTACGGCGCGAAGGTGGCCTGCAACGACGTCAGCGAGGCGGCGATCAAGGCGTGCATCGCCCGGATCGAGCGCAACGGCGGCGAGGCGATGGCCGCGCCCGGCGACGTGACGGACGAGGCGTCGGTGCAGGGGTACATCGGCGCGGTGCTCGAGCGGTGGGGGCGGATCGACATCCTGGTGAACAACGCCGCGCTGCTCGGCGGCAGGGGCGTGCTTGACGAGAGCGCGGCCGACTTCGAGCGGGCGGTGCGGGTCTCCGCCCTTGGCAATTTCCTCAACACCAAGCACGTCGGCCGGGCGATGGCCGAGCGCGGCA
>JASHXJ010000486.1 GCA_030043595.1 Trebonia sp. | reverse complement strand
GCCGCCGCGATGGACACATGGGACAATCAGACGCCATTTCGTGATTCTCTGCTGACTCAGGGCAAGAAGCGGAACGTGCTCATCGACGAAGCCGTCCTTGACCGGGCATTCCTCGCGGAGCGCTATGTCGCCCGCCTCGGACACGTTTTCGAGCGCCTTGAGCGTCTGGCCTGACCGCCCCTCGGCGTCCCCATCGGGTGGCATACTGGACATCGCGTTCGCCAGGGCGTGCTCACAGAGGTGACTCGCGTTCTCGTAGTTCCCCCTCGGACAGGAGCAGCATCCATATGACCAAGGGCACCGAGATCCGCTACCGCGTCCGTGGTGGCGTGCCCCTGCAAGGTACGGTCTTCATCCAGGGTGCCAAGAACGCGGCGCTCAAGATGATCGCGGCGTCGCTGCTGACAGACAGAGGCCGGACCGTGCTGCGGAACGTGCCGCCGATCGAGGACGTGCGGCGCGCCGTCGAGCTGGCGCAGGCGGTGGGCGCCCTGGTGGAGTTCCACGAGGCGGAGCGCACCCTGGTGGTGGACGCGTCAAGGCTGATGTCGCCCGTGCTGCCGGCCGACATCGCCCGCCGGTTCCGCGGCTCGGTGCTGTTCGTGCCCGCGCTGCTGCACAGGTTCGGCGAGGCCGTTATCGAGGGCGTCGGCGGGTGCAACCTGGGCAGCCGGAGCCTGGACTTCCACTACCGCGGGTTCGCCCGGCTGGGCGCGACCGTCGACGAGGGCGACACCGTCATCCGCATCACGGCGCCAGACGGGCTGCACGGCGCGCACCTGTACCTGGACACGCCCTCGCACACCGGCACGGAGAACCTGATCATGGCGGCCTCGCTGGCGCCGGGCACCACGGTCATCGACAACACCGCCCAGGAGCCCGAGGTGCTCGACGTGATCGCGTTCCTCACCAAGATGGGCGCGGACATCAGCGGCGGCGGCACCGGCTTCATCACGGTGCACGGAGTCCCGGAGCTGACGGCCGTCGAGCACACCGTGATGCCCGACCGGATCGACGCTGGCGTGTTCGCGATGGCCGCCGCCGCCACGGGCGGCGAGATCAACCTGGTCGGGGCCAACCTGGAGCACTTCGGCGTGGTCCGCTGGAAGCTCGAGCAGATGGGGGTCGAGTTCGCGTCCCAGGGCGCCGTGCTGCAAGTACGCCGGGAGCGGCCGCTGCGCCCGATCAACGTCATAACGTCGCCGTACCCGGGGTTCGCCACCGACCTGCAGTCGCCGATCATGGCCGTGGCCACCCTGGCAGACGGCGCCAGCTACATCAGGGAGACGATCTTCGACGGCAGGTACACCCTGGTGCCAGAGCTGAACAAGCTCGGCGCCAAAGTCGAGATCGACAGCAACGTGGCGATCGCGCACGGCCCGAGCATGCTGCGCGGCGCCGAGGTGATGGCGCACGACCTGCGCGGCGGGGCCGCCCTCATCCTGGCCGGGCTGGCCGCCGAGGGTGAGACCGTGGTGTCCTCCGGCTACCTGATCGACCGCGGTCACGCGGCGATCGCCGAGCGCCTGACGGCGCTCGGCGCCGACGTAACGGCCGAGGAGCACCAGCCGGGCGAGCCCGGCTAGGGCCGGCGCGGACAGCGGCTAGCCGAGCGCTTCCGCTTTCTCGTAGAGCTGGCGGATATCGTCGTTCAGGTAGGGGCTGTAGGAGACCGAGTCGGTGTCGCCGCCAGCCTGGTAGCCGCCGACCACGCCGACGATGGTGCCGGTCCTGGTGCGCGGGTCGAAACCGGTTACCCACGGGCTGCCGCTGGTGCCGCCGTAGAAGCCGCCGCAGACGAATCTCAGCTGGCTGGCGCTCTGCTCGCTGGTCCAGTTCTGGCACGTCACCGGGGTGTCGCTGCTGGAGGGGTATCCCGTGACCCGCACCAGGCTGGTGTACCCGTGGTTGAACCCGAGCCGGTTGGCGCCAAGGACGTCCTGGATGTTCTTCCCGTCATCGGGCTTCAGCACGATGAACCCCACGTCGAAGTCCGGATCTGACGCGGTGGCCCAGCGCGGGTCCACGAACAGGGCGCTCGGTGTCCACACGCCGAACGGCGCCGCCCCGTTCTCGTAGTCCGGAATGAACACGATGTCCTGGTTGTATCCGCCGCCGCCCTTGCCGTCGTTGATGCAGTGCGCCGCGGTGATCAGCAGGTCGTGCCCGGGGCTGGCCACCACGCTCGCCGTGCAGAAGTGGTTGCCGGCCGCGCTGTGCGCGAAGAGCGCGCCGACCCGCAGCCCGGCCAGCGTCGGGGGATGGGCGGTGGGCGTCGCGCCGGACCCGCCGGGCAGCGCCCAGTCCCGCATCGGACGCGCGGCCAGCAGCCTGTCGCGCGTCCAGTAGCCGGCGCCCGAACCGGCCGGACCGCCGTGCTCCGGACCGCCGTGCTCCGGGCTGCCTCCCGCCGATCCGCACCCAGCGGTGAGCGCCAGGACCGCGACAGCCAGTCCGCCCGCCAGGACCCGGCAGGCGGCGCCTGCCACCCTGTGATGAGTCACGCTTCCCCCCGCGTACCGCGATCGCATCATCTTCGGACACTCTAGCGCCGCACATTCCGGGCATTCCGGGCACCCGGGAGGCGTCGGGTGCGGGTGTTACGCGCGGTACGGGAACGCGCCGGCCACCGCCAGGAACGCGTCGTTGGCTTCCGGGGTTCCGATGGAGACGCGGGCGCCCTCGCCGCCGAACGGGCGGACCGCGATGCCCGCGCGGTCACAGGCCTCGGCGAACGCGGCGGTGTGCTCGCCGAGCCGGAGCCAGACGAAGTTAGCCTCGGTCGGCGGTACCGTCCACCCCTCGGCGAGCAGCGCCTCGCGAACCCGGTCGCGTTCCTTGACCACGCCGTCGACTCGCTCGAGAAGTTCGGGCTCGGCGGCGAGGGAGGCGATCGCCGCCGCCTGCGCGACGGAGTTGACCGTGAACGCGAGCATGGTCTTGCGCACGGCGGCCGCCACGGGCGGGTGCCCGATGAGGAAACCGACGCGCAGCCCGGCCAGCCCGTAGGCCTTGGAGAAGGTGCGGAGCACGGCGACGTTGGGCCGGTCCCGGTAGAGGTCGACGCCGTCCGGAACCGCCGCATCCCGGACGTACTCGTGGTAAGCCTCGTCGAGCACGACCAGGCAGTCCGCTGGCACCTGGTCGAGGAAAGCGGTGAGATCCTGCTCGCCCACGGTGGTGCCGGTCGGGTTGTTCGGGTTGCAGACGAGGACGAGCCTGGTGTGCGGCGTGATGGCCGCCGCCATGGCGTCGAGGTCATGGGTCTCGCCCCGCAGCGGCACCCGGACCGACGTGGCGCCGGCGAGGTCGGCGAGCGGCGGGTACGCCTCGAACGACCGCCACGCGTACAGCACTTCCGTCCCCGGGTCGCTGACCGCCTCGATCAGCTGCTTGAGGACCCCGACCGAGCCGCAGCCGACAGCGACGTGGTCCGGCGGGACGGCGAACCGGCCGGACAGGGCCGCGGTCAGCGCCTCCGCCCCGTTGTCGGGGTACCGGTTCACGTCAAGCCCGGCGCTGGCGATGACCTCGGCCACCGAAGGGAGCGGGCCGTACGGCGACTCGTTGGAGGACAGCTTGTGCGCCTGCCCGGCCACGGCGGCCGGCACCCTGCCGGGGCGGTACGGCGGGAAGGTGCCCAGCACTGGGCGGAACCGTGGGACGGAGTCACTCATGGCCCCTAGTGTCGCATCCCCGCCGAGGTCCCGCAGCCG
>JASHXJ010000485.1 GCA_030043595.1 Trebonia sp. | reverse complement strand
CAGGCAGACGGTTTCCCAGGCGCTGCTGGCCTCGCGGCAGCGCAGGGCGGTGATGGCGTCGGCGCCTGCGACGGTCCAGTGCATGCCCGACTGCTTGAGCCGCTGTCCGATGACTGCCTTGCACCCTGCTTCGACCAGGCCGGAGCCGACGAACAGGCCGCGGGAGCGGAACCAGTGGTAGCGCATGCGGGGCGCGTTGTTCTCGAAGTAGCCCAGCGCCTTGTCCAGCTCGGTCTTCTTGACGCCTTCCAGCGGGTAGATGCGGGCGGCAGCGCAGATGGCGTCGATGTCGCCGTAGTCCAGGTCGTCGAGGCGGGCTTTGAGCCAGTTCTCGCGCTGGTCGCCGAGCATGAACTCCACGATGCTGGCGAGCTCGTGCAGGTGCTCGCGGGCATGGTAGAGGTCCACGATCTGCGTTGCCTCGGGGAATTTCGCGGTGGCGATGTTCCAGATCCAGGCTGCGCCGTCGCCGAGGATGGTCAGCTGCCGGACGTGGTGCGCGCCGCGGCGGATTCCCTCGGCCTTGACCAGGCCGGCGAACACGTGCGCGGGCTCGAAGGTGGCGATGTAGCTGGAGGAGTCCCGGTCCCGGACCGGGTAGCCGTTCTTGTCCAGCTTGTCCTGGGTGAAGAAGACGGCGAGCTTGACCTCGCGGGTGCGGGCGCGGCCGTCTTCGCCCTTGCCGTCGCGCCCGGCGGTTTCTGCCGGGATGACCGGGACGCCGGTGCCGTCGATCGCGGCGTACAGCTTGTCTGGCAGCGGAGACGGTGGCAGCGGGACCAGCTTGCGTGCGGTAATCAATGCGGCCCGGCCGCGGTCCGCGGCGGCCTTTGCGGCGCCGCTGGCCTCGGCAGAGCGCTCGACGCGCTTGACGGTCAGGTGCACCCCGGCCAGGTCCTCCAGCAGCCCGGCCGCCTTGGCGAATGGCTCAGCTGCCGCGGCCCGGCCTGCCATCGCGGTCAGCCCCGGTGACATCGACAGCCCGCCGACCCCGAGCCCGGCGTCCCTGGGCGCCAGCCCGTGCCCGCAGGGCGCGCAGTGGTACCACGCACGGGTCAGCGTGACCGGGCCGAGGACGGTGTCGATGACCTTGTCCCGGTAACCGGTGAACTCCGCCTCGTGACCCCGCCCGCACGGCACCCGGGGGCCGCGGTAACCGCGGTCGGCGGCCAGCAGCTTCTCCAGCATGCCGCCGCCCAGCCTCAGCATCCCGGCGCGGATCACCGCCTCCGCCGCCTCCAGGCCGGCGTCGCAGCCCAGCGACCGGGCAGCCTCCGCGGCCAGCCGTCCTATCTCGGCGGACGCCTCCGCCGCGAGCGCGGCCCAGAGCCCCCCTTTTCCCCTCTCGTCGGGGAGGGGCTGCCGTCACCGCCAGCGCTGCCGGGCGGCGCGGCCGGCCGGGCCTCGCAGATCGCCTCGTTCACCTCCGTCACCTGCCCCACCAGGTCCCGGAACCGCTCGAACTCGGCGACCTCCCGCCGGGCCTTGTCCAGTTCCGGGCCCGGCCGCAGGTGCCGGGCAACCGTCCTGCCGTTTTCCGAGCGGGTCAGGTTGTACTGCGGGCCGTGCCCGGGATGCCCCGGCTGCGCGCATGCGCAGTTCGGCTTTCCGCACTTACGGCGCACCTCATTCAAGGACCCGCGGCGGAAGTCCCCGACCTGGCTCAGCTCCCGGTACAGTTCCTCCCGCCGCCGCTCCAGGTCGGGCAGGTCACCCGGCTCATCCGGCACCATCGCCTCCTCTGAGTGGGACTCACACTCAGAATATGGCACAGGCCAGCCCTAACCGACGACCCCTACATATGTGTCGTGCACCCATCAGCCCGCTGCTAGCCCGGGAATGTCGGCTGACCGAGGTACGGTGGGCAGGTGTTGGGGTCGTTCCATCCGGCGGTGCGTGCCTGGTTCGAGCGGCGGTTCCCGGAGGGTCCTACCGAGCCGCAGGCGGCTGGGTGGCGGCAGATCGCCGCCGGCGGGCACACGCTGATCGCCGCGCCGACCGGGTCCGGTAAGACGCTCGCGGCGTTCCTGGTGTGCATCGACCGGCTCTACCGGGCTTGGGAGGCAGGGAACGGCCCTTCGGTGGTGTACGTGTCGCCGCTGAAGGCGCTGGCGGTGGACATCCACCAGAACCTGGAGGCGCCGCTGCGGGAGATCGCCGCGGTGGCCGCCTCGATGGGCCTGGAGGCGCCGGACATCCGCGTCGCGGTGCGCACCGGGGACACCGCCGCGGCCGAGCGCGCCGCGATGCTGAAGCGGCCGCCGGATTTCCTCATCACGACGCCGGAATCGCTGTATCTCCTGGTGACCGCCGAGCGCAGCCGCGGGATGCTGCGCAATGTCCGGACGATCATCGTGGACGAGATCCACGCCGTCGCTGGGAACAAGCGCGGATCGCACCTGACGCTGACGCTGGAACGGGTCGCGCACGTCGCGCAGGCGCCGGTGCAGCGGGTGGGACTGTCGGCGACGCAACGCCCCATCGACGCGATCGCGCGGCTCCTCGTGGGTGCGGGCCAGCAGTGCGCGATCGTCGACACAGGCCACAAGCGCGCGCTGGATCTGGCGCTTGAGCTGCCCGACGATGAGCTCGGCGCGGTCGCGACCGGCAGTCAGATGGCGCAGATCCTGGACCTGATCACCGCTCACGTGTGCGAGCACAGGACCACGCTGGTGTTCGTCAACACCCGCCGGATGGCCGAACGGGTAGCGCACGAACTGGGGGAGCGGCTCGGTGAAGAGCTAGGAGCCAAGGTGGCCGCGCACCACGGGTCGCTGTCACGGGAGCGGCGCCAGCGGGTGGAGCGACGGCTTCGTTCGGGGGATCTCCGGGCGCTTGTCGCGACGGCGTCGCTCGAGCTGGGCATCGACATCGGGCCGGTCGAGCTGGTGTGCCAGATCGGATCCCCGCGCAGTTTCGCCACGTTCCTGCAGCGGGTGGGGCGCTCCAATCACACCAGGACCGGCATTCCCGCCGGGCGGCTCTACCCGACAACGCGCGACGAGCTCGTGGAGTGCGCCGCGCTGCTGCGCGGGGTAACGGGGGGCCGGCTGGACGCCATCGTGATCCCGCAGGCACCGCTCGACATCCTGGCTCAGCACCTGGTGGCCGAATGCGCGGCGTCGCCCTGGTCCGCCGACGAGCTCTACGAACTGGTGCGCAGGGCCGCGCCGTATTCCGGGCTGCCCCGGGCGGACTTCGACGACGTGGTCGAGATGCTGGCCGAGGGCATCCGGACCGGGCGCGGAAGGCGGGCCTACTACCTGCACAGGGATCAGGTGAACGGCGTGCTGAAGGCTCGCCGCGGAGCGCGGCTGGCCGCCCTGACCTCGGGCGGGGCGATTCCCGAGCTCGGCGACTTCCGCGTGGTGGCAGAGCCTGACGAGGCCGTTCTCGGCACGGTCAGCGAGGACTGGGCGGTGGAGAGCTCGCCTGGCGACATCTTCCTGCTCGGCACCCACTCATGGCGGATCCGCCGGGTGGAGCCCGGGGTGGTCCGGGTGCTGGACGCCGACGGCGCGCCGCCGTCGGTGCCGTTCTGGCGAGGCGAAGCGCCAGGGCGGACCAGGGAGCTGTCGCAGGAGGTGTCCGCGCTGCGCGAAGCGGTCGCGGAGCGGTCTTTCCAGGCGGCCGTCGACTGGCTGTCCGCCGAGTGCGGGGTTGGCACGGCGGCGGCCGCGACGATCGTGAGCTATCTGCACGCGGCGCTGGCCGCGCTGGGCGCGCTGCCGACGATGGACACGATCATCCTGGAGCGGTTCTTCGACGACGCGGGCGGCATGCAGCTGGTCGGGCACGCGCCGTTCGGGGCGCGGCTCAACCGTGCGTTCGGACTGGCGCTGCGCAAGCGGTTCTGCGTGACGTTCGACTTCGAGCTGGAGGCGTCCGCAAGCGACGACGCGATCCTGCTGTCGCTCGGCCCGCAGCACAGCTTCCCGCTTGACCGGGTGCCCAAGTTCCTGGCCTCCGCGTCCGTGGAGCAGGTAGTGCGGCAGGCGGTGCTGACCGCGCCGCTGTTCCAGTCGCGCTGGCGGTGGAACCTGAACACGTCGCTGACCGTGCTGCGGATGCGAGGCGGGCGCAAGAACCCGCCGGCCATCCAGCGGATGGAGTCCGATGACCTGATGGCCGCGGTGTTCCCGGTGCTGGCCGCCTGCCAGGAGAACGTGGCGCTGGGTCCGCTGGAGATCCCGGATCAGGTGCTGGTCCGGCAGACGCTGGCGGACTGCCTGCACGAGGCGATGGACATCGACGGGCTGCGCTCGATGGTGGCCGGGATCGAATCGGGACAGATCACGGTCCTGGTCAGGGACACCACGGAGCCTTCGGTGCTCGCGCACCAGATCCTGAACGGTGCCCCGTTCACCTACCTGGACGACGGCGAGTTCGAGAACCGGCGCAGCCGCAACGTCAGGGTCCCGCGCGGCCTGCCGGTGGAGGCGCGGGACCTGGCACGGCTGGATCCTGATGCCATCTCCCGGGTCCGGTCGGAGGTGCGGCCTGCGCCGCGAGACGCCGACGAGCTGCATGACCTGCTGCTGACGCTGTACGTGATGCGGCCGGTCCCGTCGTGGGAGCCGCTCTACGAGGAGCTGGCGGCAGCCGGGCGGGCGGCGGCGCTGCCCGATGGCGCGTTCTGGTGCGCTGCGGAGCGTCGAGCGGCCTTGCCCCTGGTGTCCGGCCAGGTCCTGGATCCGGAAGTCGCGGCCGATATGCTGCGCGGGCACCTGGACGTGCTGGGACCGGCCACGGTTTCCGATCTCGTCGCGGCGACTGGCACCACGCCGGGGGACGTGGAGATGGCGTTGCTGCGGCTGGAGACTGAGGGGTTCGCGCTGCGCGGACGGTTCAGCGATCCGGACGGTGCCGAGGAATTCTGTGCGCGGCGGCTGCTCGCGCGGATCCACGCCTACACCCGCGAGCGCAGGCGGCGCGAGATCGAGCCGGTCACGCCGCAAGACTTCATGCGGTTCCTGCTGCGCTGGCAGCACGTCGCGGATGGCACCCGGCGGGAGGGCAGCCCCGGAGTGCTCGCGGTCGTGGAGCAGCTGCAGGGTTTCGAGCTGGCGGCGGGGGCCTGGGAGAAGTCCGTGCTGGCCGCCCGGGTGGCCGGGTATCAGCGGGAGTGGCTGGACGGCCTGTGCCTGTCGGGCGAGGTCGCCTGGGGTCGGCTGTCGCTGCGGCCGGACGCGGCTGAGGAGGTGCCGCGCGGCCGGGGTCTGAGCCCGTCCCGCGCGACGCCGATCACGATGACGATCAGGGAGGATCTGCCGTGGCTGCTGCGGGCCGCGCGGGGCGACCGGATGCCGGTTCAGCCCGGTCCGGGACAGACGCTGGACGTGCTCTCGGTTCTTGCCGAGCGCGGCGCGCTGTTCCCGCCGGACCTGGCCGCCACGACCGGCCGGCTGCCAGGCGATATCGAGGAGGCGCTGTGGGAAGGCGTCGCCAGGGGCCTGGTGACGGCGGACGGATTCCGGGCCGTGCGATCGCTGCTGGCCCGGCGCCTGCTGGCCAGCACCGGGTTCGCCGCGTCGCGTCGCGGCCTGCGGCGGGCGGGCCAGCACGCCACGCGAACCGCTGGCCGGTGGTCGCTGCTGCCGCCAGCGGTCTTCGACTACGACCCGGACGAGCTCGCGGAGGCAGTCGCTGAGCAGCTCGCCGCGCGGTGGGGCGTGGTGTTCCGCGACCTGCTCGTCAGGGAGAACATCGCCGTGCCATGGCGCGAGATCCTGTGGGCCTTCCGGCGCCTTGAGGCCCGCGGGCTGATCCGCGGCGGGCGCTTCGTCAGCGGGTTCAGCGGCGAGCAATTCGCGCACCCCGACGCGGTAGACGTCCTGCGTCAGGTGCGAAAGCAGCCCCGCACCGGCGAGACGGTCCAGCTATCGGCGGTCGACCCGCTGAACCTGATCGGCGTCATCCTGCCAGGCACCCGCGTCCCGGCGGTGCGGACCAACACCGTCAGCTACGTGGACGGCGCCGTGTCCTCGAGGCCGCACGACGGTGCGGCGACCGCAATGCTGCCGGCCTGATCGCCCCCTGGTGTCCCGGTCCGGTTCCCTTGTTGGTAACGGAACGGACCGTGCCGTCTCCGGGTCAGGAGACACTCCCGCATAGCGGGGTGTTGATGAACCCGTACGCCGCGATGTCCGCCATCGCGACGCTGCTGGTGCAGAAATAGCCAGGGACAGCCGCGGTCCTCGCGGCGAAGAACGGCTCCAGGTAGGCCGGGATGTGGTCGGCGGTCGTGGCGCTGTACCGCACGATGTTGTACAGCGTGCGGTAGAACGAGCTGGGGAACGCCGGGTTTGTCACCGGAACCGCGGCCGAGGTCGTCGGCGGTATCCCGTCGATCTCGTTGATGCTCAGGAAGCCCGTGGCGTTGCAGCCGAACGCGTTCTGCGTCCTGGTCGGCGTCACCCCGCACGCGGCGGAGTGGTACTTCTGCGCGATGTACGACCCGATCGAGAAGATGAAGATCGCGTTCGGGCTGTTGAATCCGGTGTAGGTGCCCTCGTCCTCCGCGGGGGCCTGGCTCACGCAGGCACCCGGCGTGGTGATGCCCATGACCTGCTCCCAGAACGCCAGCGTTGCGGAGCCTGGCTGGGGCAGGTAAACCCCGATGTCGCCGGCCTTGCCGCCCACCTGGGCCCAGTTGGTGATGCTGCACGTGAAGATGCCCTGCAGCTGCGCCTGGGTCAGGCTCGCAGGCGCGTTGGATCCGCCCAGCGCCGCCGACCGGGTTGCCCACGTGACCGCGTCCTTGGCGAAGGCCACGTACGCGACACCGCCCGGGGCCAGCCTCGGTGCGCTGGACGACCGGCCGTAAGCCGACCGCCCGAAGTCGATGCAGGAGTACCCCGTGGAACCGTCAAGCTCGCTGGTGTCGAGGGCCTGGAGGCCGGCGCTTGAGCCGTTCGGCCGGACGATCGCTGCGCAGCCGGCCTTGGGCACGATCGGGTAGTTACCCGGCGCCGTCGCGCCAGGCGGAGTGGCATCGTAGCTGAACAGCCACGGGTTCTTCGCGTTGTGCCTGCTCGCTGGAATCGACGAGTCGTAGCCGGCCGAGATCTGGTCGAGCACGTACTCGGTGGCATTCGATCCGACGCCCACGATGTCATAGGGCTGCGGGGTACCCGCAGGGGTTGTAGTGGCCACAGGTGTTGTTGGGACAAGCGGTGTCCGCGTGGCCGGCGGCTGTGCGGTCGAATGCGCGGGGCTGACGGTCGGCCCGCGGGACGGCGGGTGACCGACGGTGGGACCTGCCTTGCCGGACAGCGCGACGGCGACCGCGATAGACGCGGCGACAGCACCGGCAGCCACCGGAATGAGCACGCGCCGGTCGAGGACGCGCCTGCCCGGCCGCCGCGGGGGATGGCCAGCCGACGGCGGCGGCGCGCCGTCGCCTGGCGGTCGCCGGCCGGGGCTGCCCACTG
>JASHXJ010000062.1 GCA_030043595.1 Trebonia sp. | reverse complement strand
GCTGCCGCGCCGTCCCAGGCCGCGGTGTCGCCAATGGCGCCGCCCTTCGCGGCCGGACCACCGTTCGGCGGCGGACCCTCCCTCGCCGGCGGACCCTCCTTCGCGGCCGCGCGACAGGGCTGGCTGACCCGCACGCTGGGTGGCGGGCCGGTCAAGCCGCGGCTGTCCGAGGCCGGTCCGCTCGGGCTGATCCTGCTCGCCGCGATCGGCACGGTGGCCGCGTTCGCGCCCGCCTGGGACAGCTACACGTTCACGCAAGCCTCGACCGGCGCCTCGCAGACCATCACCCTGGGCAACGCCTTCGCTAACCCGGGTGTGGTCATCGCCGGCAACGTCGCCGTGATGATCGCGATTGTCGCGGTGGCGGCACTAGCGGCGCTCTGGCGTCCGGCACGGCAGGGCGCGTTGCTCCTCGCGGGCGCGACAGTGCCCCTGGTCGCTCAGGCGATATCGGCCCTCATTCAGGTGAAGGAGCCGGTGACTGCCGCGCAGTTCGGGATCTCGTCCTCGGCAGGGGTGACCATAACCTCAGGAGTCACGCCTATATTCTGGGTTTACTGCGTGTTCGTCATATCCCTGGTCGTATCGTGCGCTTGGATGCTTACCGCGCCGCAGTATCCGGCAATGCCGGCTGCGCCTCAGCCGGCCGAACTCGGAGCCCCGCGCCCCTTGCAAGACATCGACAGCGACGACGCCGAAGACGGTGACGACACCGAAGACGATGAGGAAACTACTTTCGCCTGAGCGCTGCGCGACCGGTCCAGTCCGTGACATCAGGGCCGTCAGATGACCCGCATACCCACCGTAGAGATAACGCCCCCGGCATCCCCGCCGGGGGCGTTATCACTGAATACGAGGCCGCAGCTGGTATGAAACTACGTATTCCCTACGTACCTGTTACTTACCGGTCGCAGCCTGGTACTTGGCGACAAGATCGGCAGGCACGCGGCCGCGGTCCTTAATGTCATATCCCTGCTCGCGGGCCCAGTTGCGTATCTCGGTGGTGTTGAGCGCGCTGCCGGCCCCCCGGCTGGCCCTACCTGCGGCGCGACCGGACCGGCGCGCGCTGCCGCCCACCTTCCGGGCGTGGGAGACATACTTTCCCAGGGCTGAGCGCAGCTCCTCCGAGTGCCTCGCGTTCAGGTCGATCTCGTAATCAGTGCCGTCCAGCGCAAAGCGCACCGTACCCTCTGCCGCTCCGCCGTCGATGTCGTCGATGAAGAGAGTCTGTATCTTCTGGGCCACTTGGATTTCCGCCTTTCCTTGTTCGACAGTCATCCTAATCGATGACCGCGGCGTTAGCGGCGCTGGACCCGCCCCATCCCGCACCGATCGCAATTGCCGGACCACCTCCCCGGCCGCCGAGACCTTTGTGCTGTGCTAAGCCTATGTGATCTTATCTGACGCAGCACAGCGCTATGTGACATTCGCGACAATCAGGGCAGCGTGTCGGCGACCGCGATCGCTTTGGCAGTGCACGGCCGATCACAACGCTCTAAGACAAGAACGCTGGAGCCGCGATACTTGTTACCGCATTGGTTTAGACCGGCCAGGATTCCCTGCGGTACCCCATGTCCCAGAACATCCACTCGTATCGACTGGTGGTGCGGAAGTGGCGGCGAACCAGTGCGCGCTCGCTTGCGGAAAGGCCCGCCCCGACCGCGTCGGCCTCGGCGATCACGTCCCGCACGACCTCGCCGAACTCGTCGCCCCCGTAGGTATCGATCCACCGCTGGTACCTAGGGTCGGGTGACCCGTGCCTGAGAAGTTCCTTGCCCACTTCCCAGTAAATCCAGTAACACGGCAACACCGCGCCAACCCCCTCGGCATAGGTTCCGCCGCGAATAGTCGAGAGCAGGTAGCTGGTGTAGGCGAGGTTCGTCGGTGCGGGCTCGGCGGCGGCTGCCGCCGCGGCGGAAATGCCGAGTTCCGGCAGCAGCTGCGAGTGCAATTCCTGCTCCACCGTCACGGCATCCGCCGCGTGCCGCGCGAACATACGCATCGCGGCCGGCTCAGGCGCCCGGCTGGCTACTGCCGCGAGCGCGCTCGCATACTGCTTCAGGTACAGCCCATCCTGCACGACGAAGAATGCGAACGACTCCGGGGGCAGCGTGCCGTCGGTCAGCCCCTTGATGAACGGATGCGCCAGGATGGCACTGTAGATATCGGTGATGCCGTCCCACAGTTCGCCGGTGAAGGAGTCGCTCACCCGCGCCACCCTACGGCGCAAGCCACGCCGAACGGAAGTGGCCCCCGAGCCAGCTCATCACCCACGTGGTTTCTCTGCTCACCAGCCCTTTTCCTCGTCCCTCACACGAGCCCCTCCCGTTGGCCTTTGTATGCGTCCCGACCACTTTCGAGGTCGTTTTGTCCTGATATGTCGTGCGGAACACATACAAAGATTTCGATGGTCGCGCGTGTCCGCTCCCAGGTCATGAGAATGGGGCTCAGTGCGGGCGTGTCCCGCTGACGTCGGCTTGGCTTGGCCGTGTGAGGCCGCTACAAAGACTGACGCTGGAGCCTCTCGCCTTCGGGTGCCCCCGGCTGCGTCGTGAACGCGAGTATCAGCTTCCCTGCTCTTGAGGGGGC
>JASHXJ010000484.1 GCA_030043595.1 Trebonia sp. | reverse complement strand
GCCGTCGAGCGGGTGACGGCCCTGCGGCCCGACCTGGCGATCTTCGACGTGAAGATGCCGGTGCTCGACGGCATCTCGGCCGCCGAGCGGGTCGCGGCCGACCGGATCGCGCCGGTCGTCATCCTGACCGCCTTCTCGCAGCGCGAACTGGTGGAGCGGGCACGGGACGCCGGCGCGATGGCATACCTCATCAAGCCGTTCACCAAGGCTGACCTGGTGCCCGCCATCGAGATGGCGGTCAGCCGGTTCACCGAGATCCGCGCGCTTGACTCGGAGGTCAACACCCTGCGGGAGCGGCTGGAAGTGCGCAAGCTGCTCGACCGCGCCAAGGGGCTGCTGCAGGCCGAGCAGGGCATGACCGAGCCGCAGGCGTTCCGCTGGATCCAGAAGACCTCGATGGACCGGCGGCTGACGATGCGCAAGGTCGCCGAGGCCGTGATCGAGGGCTCCATGCGCGCGGACGCGGCCGGCGGCGCCAGCGGCGGCCCTGCCGAGAGCTCTTCGGACAGCGGGCGGGCCGGCAGCGACGCCGCGGAAAAGGCGGACAAGCCCTCCGGCAAGACCGCCGCCCCGTAGCGGAACTCCCCGAGACGAGACCCGAAGACCCGAGACCCGAAGACCCGGGGACCCGCGAACCCCGGCATCAGGGGACCCGGGGACCCGTTGGTACCGTGTCCGCCTTCCCCGGGCTGACACGTTCTCTACTTGGGCCCCCGGGTCCGCTGTCCACACGTTAGCGATACCGCGGCCGGACAGCAAAGGTCAGTTCCCCGTCTGGACTGCGGAAGGTCAGCCTCTGATTCCGCCATGTTTACCCGGATGATTCCTGATTTGGTGACGTACGGTAGCCCTGTGCGTGCTCGTCCCTCGCTTAGCGGCTGCGAACTGGGCAGGTTCCGTCGGCGTCGCGGCTTATACAGGGGCACGGGTGGATGCAATTGCGGCGGAGCGTGTTCGGCCGGGAATAGATAACAATCTCATAGCCATCGGCGTGTCGTCCTAGCTGCGACGGCGATGGCCGGTATGCCCCGCCGTGCCGCGAAGGTGGCGGTACGCTGCCGGTACGGCACGCGAGGCGCCCCAGGGCACGGCCGGGCCGCTCCGCCGGACGGCCTTACGAAATGGTCACGGAAAGACGGTCGTAGGATTCGAAGGTGACGATGAGGCTCTTGCTCCTCGACGGGCACTCGCTCGCCTACCGGGCGTTCTTCGCGCTGCCGGTGGAGAACTTCTCCACCACGACAGGCCAGCCGACTAACGCCGTGTACGGGTTCACCGCGATGCTCATCAACGTGCTGCGCGACGAGCAGCCCACGCACCTGGCGGTGGCGTTCGACCGCGGCGAGCCCACGTTCAGGCACGAGCAGTACGTCGAGTACAAGGCGAACCGCCGGGAGACGCCCGAGGACTTCCGCAGCCAGCTCAGCCTGATCTTCGAGGTGCTCGACGCGCTCGGCATCCGCCGCCTGTCCGCGCCCGGCTACGAGGCCGACGACCTGATCGCCACGCTCGCCACGCAGGCCGAAGCCGACGGCATGGACGTGCTCATCGTCACCGGCGACCGCGACGTGCTGCAGCTGGTGGACGACCGCGTCACCGTGCTCATGACCCGCCGCGGCATCACCGAGATGACCAGGTTCACCCCGGAGGCGGTGGTCGAGAAGTACGGGCTGACCCCGGACCAGTACCCGGACTTCGCGGCGCTGCGCGGGGACCCGAGCGACAACCTGCCCGGCATCCCCGGCGTGGGGGAGAAGACGGCGACGAAGTGGATCGCGGACTTCGGCTCGCTCGACGAGCTCGTCAACCGGGTCGGCGAGGTGAAGGGCAAGGCGGGCGACGCGCTGCGCGAGCACCTCGGCAGCGTGCTCCGCAACCGCCAGCTCACCTCGCTGCTGCGCGACCTGCCCGAGTCCACCGTCGGGGCGGTGCCGCCGGACCTGGTGCCGCAGCCGTGGAACCGCGAGACGATCCACCAGCTCTTCGACACCCTCCAGTTCCGCGTGCTGCGCGACCGGCTCTACCAGACCCTGCCCGACGGCATCGCGGGCGTCTCCGCCCCCGATCGCACCGCCGCCGCCGCCGCGGACATGTCAGGATTCGAGGTCCAGACTTCGGTGCTCGGCCCCGATGAGGTTCCCGGATGGCTAACTGAGCATCAGTCATCGGAACGAGCCGGGCTTGCTGTCACGGGCACCTGGGGCCGCGGCACGGGCAACCTGACGGGGATCGGCATCGCCACCGCCGACGGCGCCGGCGCCTACCTGGACCCGGAGGCGCTGACCCCGGCGGATGAGCAGGCCCTCGCTGCCTGGCTCGGCTCTGCGGCGTATCCCAAAGCCATGCACGACGCGAAGGGGCCGATGCACGCGTTCGCGGCGCGCGGGTTCGCCTTCGACGGCCTGACCAGCGACACCGCGCTCGCCGCCTACCTGGCGCTGCCCGGCCAGCGGACCTTCGACCTGGCCGACCTGGCGCTGCGCTACCTCGGCAAGGAACTGCGCGAGGACACCGCGCAGAACCAGCAGCTGACCCTGGACGGGTCCGGCGAGGAGGAGAGCGCCAACGC
>JASHXJ010000483.1 GCA_030043595.1 Trebonia sp. | reverse complement strand
GCGGGCATCCGGCCCGCCCCGCCAGGCGCGCTGCGGCCCCGCGCGGCCGTGGACCGGCGCGGCCAGGGGGCGGTGAGCCGTCAGCGGGCGGTCACCTGGGCCGCCTGGGCGGCGATCAGCTCGCTGCTGTTCGTGGCGTGGCTGGGCCTGGGCCTGGTGTCCGGCGGCGCCGCCTGGGTGCCGTGGTTCCTTCTCGTGGTCATCCCGTGGGGGATGATGATCGCCCGCCGGCCGCCGGATCACCCCTAGTCGTCGGGACTGGGCAGTACCGGGTGCCGCGGGCGGTCGCGCGCGGCCAGATGGGGCGTGACAGGGCCGGGCTCCGCGCGATGCGACATGATGGCACGGGCGCCGATAGCGGCCCGGATGCGCGGCTCGAGTACCCGGTTGCTTACCGAGGCACCGTGCGCCGCGGTCCCCCGCAGCACGACCCGGAAGTACTGTCCCGCCGCCGAGGCGGCCGGCACGTCGAAGGACGCCCTGTGGCTGGCGTTGAGCTCCCCGGTGGCCACGTCCTGCCAGGCCGACCCGGACAGTTCTTGCAGCACCACAGCGTCACCCGGGTCGCCGAACCGCGCGCCCGTGATCAGCCGGTCCGTGCCCGCCTTGGCGCCGTCCCGCCAGAGCAGCACGCGCGGTATCACCGTGACAGAAATCTCGGGGCTGGCCACCCCGTCCTGGCCGGAAAGCCGGAAGGTGGCGTTCTCCGTCAGGTTCGGTACGCCGATCCTGATGCGGCCGTACTTGCCGGTCACCCCCGTCCCGGCAGCGTGCCAGCCCGCCGCGCCCGCGGCGCGCTCGAGCAGCAGCAGCCTGACGCCGGCCTCGGGGTGGCCGTGGTAGGTCAGCTTGCCAGAGAAGGCGTCATGCCCGTTCGCCGGCAGCTCCGCGCGCGCCGCGGCGATGGTCAGCACCGAGCCGCTGACCACCGGGTGCGAGGTCCGGGAAGGACAGGGGCAGGTGCCGCTGGCGGACGGGGAAGGCGCAGTGCCATGGTTGGTGCCTGAGGCCTTGGTAGAGACCGGCCCCCGCGGCGGCGTCGGCCGCTGCGACTGAGCCGGAGCGGGAGCAGAGGGCTGGTTGTCGGGTACGCCGAGGTTAGCGAACACGCTGTAGGCGATGTGCTGCACCGGCGCGGGGAGCGCTTTGGCGTACGCGGCCGCGGTCACGCCCGCCAGGGCCGCGATGAGCGCGGCGGCGACGGCGGCGAGCCGCGCGGACACACCCAGCTGGGCGGCCATGCTCAGCCGGACCGGCCTGCTTCGCCGCACGGAAACTCCTGCCCAGCGCGGCCGGCGGCGGGCCGCGCGGAACGCCGTCAGCGCCGCGTCCCGTCCCGCGAGCTCGTGCGGGTACCCGTCGGCGGTCAGCGCCTTGATCAGGTGATCGAGCCCGGGCTCGCGAGAGCCGGGCTCGTCAGGAAACCCCGTGCTCACTGCTCCACCTTCTCGATATCACGGATCCGCGGGTCCTCTGACAGCGTCCGCAACCCGCGGTGCAGGGCGACCCGGACCGCGCCGGGCGACTTGCGCAGAATACGGGCGACGGCTTCGGTGTCCAGGCCGGCGATGATCCGCAGTGCCACCACCTCGGCCTGGTCCCGGGAGAGCCCGGCAACCAGGGCAACCGCATGCCGGGTGGAGAGCGCGGCCAGCACCTCGTCCTCCACGGGATTGCCGACGGTCACCTGCTGCGGCACCACCTGGCCGGTCAGTACCTTGTCGCGGTACCGGATCCGGGACCGGGCCGCGTCGACGGCCCGGTGGCGGCCAATGGTGAACAGCCACGCGCGGAAGTCGTCCGCTCCGCCCTTCTTGAACCTGTGCAGGTCCCGCACCGCCTGCAGCCATGTCTCGCTCGCCACGTCATCGACGTCGTCGCAGCCGAGAACCTGCAGGTAACGGAGGAGCCGCGGTTGCAGCGCCCCCCATAGCAGGAGGAAACCGGCCTCGTCACCCGACCTGGCGCGGGCAAGCGCCTCATCGAAACCGCCGCTGTCGGTCTCCATCGCGTCAGCATGCTCCCACACCCATGAGCCAGAATGTCGGCAATATCCGCATGTGGCGCCCGTACGCCGGGCTTGGCGCTGGCCGCCGGATCCGGGTCCGGATCCGGCGGCCAGCGCCGCCGTCCGCTTCGGTTATGCGACTACTTGACGACGACGATGACGATGCCGCTGTGCGTGGGGGCGTACTTCGCGTTGCCCTTGAACGCCAGCGCGTAGGCGGTGGTCACCTTCGGCTTGACGATGAAGTGCACCTTGCCCGCCGGGCCGGTGAGCTCGACCTGCACGGGGATCAGCTTGCCCTTGACGGTGACGCGGTAGAGCCAGATGAGCTTCTTGGCCAGCGCCGACTTGCCCGACATGAGCGTGCCGCTGATGGTGTCCCGCCCACCCGGGTGGATGGAGGTCTTGGACTCCACGATCGACAGCGTGGTCGGCAGCCGCAGCGGCGCCGTCACGGTGATCGTAACGGTTTCGCTGTTCGAGGCGGCGTACTTCGGGCCGCCCTTGAAAACCAGCTCGTACGTGGTGGTGACCGCGGGCCGGACGGTGTAGAGCACGTTGCCGGCCTTGCCCGTGAGCCTGGCCTGCACTGGGACCAGCTTGTCCGTGGAGGAGAGGCGGTCGAGATACACGACGTGCTTGGCGACCGGTGTCATGCCGGTCAGGAGGGTGCCGCTGATGACGTCCCGCTGGCCGAGCGCGATGGCCGGCTGGGCCGCGGCGATCGACAGCGTCGTGGGCGCCGGCGTGGTTGCCGTGGCGGCGCTTGCGGTGCCCGCCACCGTCGCGATGGCAGCCGCGGTGATCGCCGTGCCGGCGACCACCCGGGTAAGTGATACGCGCATGCTCTTCCTCCAGAGTCGGTCCCGTGTCATCGATGCACGGGCTCCCGCGCTGACAGCGCTTACCCCGTCCGATGCGTTACCGGGCCGGGCTCAGGGGGGAATGGAGGACGGGTCAGTCCCCCCATGCGGGGGTCAAGGGGGGAATGGGGGGGACGGACAGTCCCCCGTCAAGAGGGGAATGGGAGGACGGACAGTCCCCGCATGCGGGGTCAAGGGGGGAATGGGGGGGACGGACAGTCCCCCCCATCCGGGGGGTCACCGGGGGGTCGCCCCCCGGGGGCAAACAGGGAATACCCGGGGGGCTGGCGATGTTATGCTGCCGGTTCGCGCTGCGGTGATAGGTCGAGTAGACTCTGCTGCGGCCCATCGGCTGGCTTTCTGAATGGCCTTACGCCACGGGGGAGTGCGTGACGCCAAGCCCAGCGTTCCCGCCGGGCAGCCCAGCTGCGAACCAGCACGATACCAACCAAGACTACGCACGACGAAGCGCGGAGGATATGCCCAAGAAAGACGGCGCCATCGAGATCGAGGGCACGGTGGTCGAGACGTTGCCGAACGCCTTCTTCAGGGTGGAGCTGGACAACGGGCACAAGGTACTCGCCCACATCAGCGGGAAGATGCGGATGCACTACATCCGGATCCTCCCCGACGACCGGGTGGTCGTGGAACTCAGCCCGTATGACCTGAGCCGCGGCCGCATCGTCTACAGGTACAAGTAAAGAGGAGGGTGTGCCGTGAAGGTCAAGCCGAGCGTCAAGAAGATCTGCAGCAAGTGCCGGATCATTCGCCGCCACGGCCGCGTCATGGTCATCTGCTCGGACCCTCGGCACAAGCAGCGCCAGGGCTGAGCAAAACAGGCCCCTGACCGCACATACGCTGGACACGAACACAACGGAATACGCGAAGTAGTACGCGCACCGCGGGCGGCATGGCCCGCATCCCCCGGTTGGAGGCCGGGGCCCGGTCCTGGGCAGGGACGGGAGGCGGTGCGGAGGACCTCCACAAGACGAAGGAGAACTGCCCGCACATGGCACGTCTATCCGGCGTTGACCTGCCGCGCGACAAGCGGCTTGAGATCGCGCTCACGTACATCTACGGCATCGGCCGTACCCGCGCCCTGGAGACGATCGCCGCTACCGGTGTCAGCGGCGACACCCGGGTCCACAACCTCACCGACGACGACCTGCTCAGGCTGCGCGACTGGATCGATGCCAACTACCAGGTCGAGGGCGACCTGCGCCGCGAGGTGCAGGCCGACATCCGCCGCAAGATCGAGATCGGCTGCTACCAGGGCATCAGGCACCGCAGGGGGCTGCCGGTGCACGGTCAGCGGACGCAGACCAACGCGCGCACCCGCAAGGGCAAGAAGAAGACCGTCGCCGGCAAGAAGAAGCCGAAGAAGTAGCCCTTCCAACGGGCCAGACCACCTCATTCAGGAGTCAGGAAGCACATGCCGCCTCGCAAGAGCAGCCAGCAGGGCGCCGCCAAGAAGGTGCGCCGCAAGGAGCGGAAGAACGTAGCTCACGGCCACGCCCACATCCGGTCCACGTTCAACAACACCATCGTCTCGATCACGGACCCGACGGGCAACGTGATCTCGTGGGCGTCCTCGGGCCAGGTCGGGTTCAAGGGCTCACGCAAGTCCACTCCTTACGCCGCCCAGCAGGCCGCGGAGGCCGCGGCACGCCGCGCCATGGAGCACGGCATGCGCAAGGTCGACGTCTTCGTCAAGGGACCGGGCTCGGGCAGGGAGACCGCGATCAGGTCGCTGCAGGCGACCGGCCTTGAGGTGGGTTCCATCCAGGACGTCACCCCCGTTCCGCACAATGGCTGCCGCCCGCCCAAGCGCCGGCGCGTCTGAGGAGACTGCAGACAGATGGCTCGTTACACAGGGGCGGACTGCGAGCTGTGCCGCCGCGAAAAGGTGAAGCTGTTCCTCAAGGGCAGCAAGTGCGACTCGCCGAAGTGCCCGATCGAGATCCGGCCGTACCCACCGGGTGAGCACGGCCGGATCCGGCAGAAGGACAGCGAGTACCTGCTGCAGATCCGCGAGAAGCAGAAGGCGCGCCGCATTTACGGCGTGCTCGAGAAGCAGTTCCGTGGTTACTACGCCGAGGCCGCGCGCAAGTCCGGCCGGACGGGCGAGACCCTGCTGCAGATCCTGGAAAGCCGCCTGGACAACGTGGTGTACCGCGCCGGGTTCGGCAAGAGCCGCGACATGGCCCGCCAGCTCGTCCGGCACGGCCACATCCTGGTCAACGGCA
>JASHXJ010000482.1 GCA_030043595.1 Trebonia sp. | reverse complement strand
GGTGCGACCTGATCGATGAGTCGGCGTGGTCGTTCCTCTGGGTGGTGGACGCCCCGATGTTCGAAGACGACGGGGCTGGCGGCTGGACGTCGGTGCACCACCCGTTCACGGCCCCGCTCCCCGAGTGGGCCGGCAAGTTCCCTGACCAGCCCGCGGAAGCGCTGGCGGACGCCTACGACATCGTGTGCAACGGCTACGAGATCGGCGGCGGCTCGATCCGTATCCACCGCTCGGCCATGCAGCAGGCCGTCTTCGACGTGATCGGCCTCACCCCTGACGAAGCCAGGTCCCAGTTCGGGTTCCTGCTGGAAGCGTTCAAGTACGGGCCGCCGCCGCACGGCGGCATCGCGTTCGGCTGGGACCGCGTGGTGATGCTGCTCGCCGGCGCGGAGACGATCCGCGACGTGATCGCCTTCCCCAAGGCCGCGAGCGGCGCCGATCCGCTGACCGGCGCCCCCACCCCGATCACCGCCGCCCAGCGCAAGGAAGCCGGCATCGACGCCCAGCCCGCCCCGGCCTCTCCCCGCTCCGGCCCCTCTCCGCAGACAACGTGAAGACTTATCGGACCCAGAGGTCGGGAAAGTCTTCACGTTAATCGATGGGAGCCGGTTGTCGGTGCCCAGGCGCATGCTATGAGGCATGGACGCGCCCTTTGAGATACTCCTGCGGTACCAGGCAGGAGTTGTCACGTGCGCCCAGGCCCGCAGGTCGGGTCTGTCGGACGGCGCGATTGATCACCGGGTCGCGACGGGGCGATGGCAGCGAATCCACCGGGGCGTGTACGCCACGTTCAGCGGACCGGTGTCCCGCGAGGCCCGGTTGTGGGCGGCGGTGCTGTACGCGGGCGCGGGCGCGGTGCTCAGCCACGAGACAGCCGCTGAACTCCAGCGGCTTCTCGACAAGCCCGCGCCCCTTATCCACCTGACGCTTCCGCCCGCGCGAAGGGTGGCTCCGCAAAAGGGGCTGAAAATGCACGCATCCAGGCACGCCCTGGTTGATCCGCGTTTCCCGCCCGGCGTTCTGCCGCGGACGCTCGTCGACGACACGATCCTGGACCTGATCGACCAGGCCGAAACGTTCGACGAGGTGTGCGCGCTGCTCACCTGCGCGTTTGGCAGGCGGCTGGCCGGTGAGGCAAGCCTGCGCGCGACCGCGCACCTGCGCCAGCGGCTGCGGTGGCGAGGCGACGTCGACGCGCTCATCGCCGAAGCGGTCCACGGCACGCACTCGCTCCTGGAGTACTACTACGACCGCGACGTCGAGAGAGCTCACGGCCTGCCCAGGGCAGCACGTCAGGCGCCTTACACCAAGCCAGACGGCAGCAAGGGCTTCCGTGACCGCCTGTACCCGGAGTACGGGGTGCTCGTCGAGCTTGACGGCGCCTCCGCGCACCCGGCAGAGAACCGGTGGGCCGACCGCGAGCGTGACAACCACGCCGCGGTCCAGCGCAAGCAGACCTTGCGGTTCGGCTGGAAGCACGTACGGCACCAGACGTGCGATACCGCGGCCATGACCGCCACCGTGCTGATGAACCACGGCTGGCCGGAAACCCCGGGAAAGTGCTCTCCCCGATGCACGGTTACCCGAGTTCCGCCCGGCCCCGAGTACGCTCGACCACGTGGACAGTTTGTTCGATGAGGCGGAGGAGCGAGCGGCCAGGGAAGCGGCCCCGCTCGCTGTCCGCATGCGGCCGCGGACGCTGGACGAGGTGATCGGCCAGCAGCACCTGACAGCGGAAGGCACCCCGTTCCGCAAGCTCATCGACAATGACGCCCCCATGAGCCTGGTGCTGTGGGGCCCGCCGGGCACCGGCAAGACCACGCTCGCCTACGTGGTCAGCCAGGTGACGAGCAGGAGGTTCACCGAGCTCTCCGCCGTAACCGCGGGCGTGAAGGACGTTCGCGCGGCCGTCGACGCGGCCCGCAGGGAACTCGGCCTGAGCCAGCGGCAGACCCTGCTGTTCATCGACGAGGTGCACCGGTTCAGCAAGACGCAGCAGGACGCGCTGCTGCCCGCGGTCGAGAACCGCTGGGTGAGCTTCATCGGCGCTACCACGGAGAACCCGAGCTTCTCCGTCGTTTCCCCGCTGCTTTCCAGAAGCCTGCTGCTCACCCTGCAACCACTGCAGGACGACGACATCCGCGAGCTGGTCGAGCGTGCCCTCAGCGATGAGCGCGGCCTGGGCGGCCGGGTCACCCTCGACCCGGACGCCCGCGACCACCTGGTCAGGCTCGCGGGCGGCGACGGAAGGCGGGCGCTGACCTACCTGGAAGCCGCCGCGCTCGGCACCGCGACCATCGACATCACGACGCTGGAGCGCGCCGTCGACCGCGCCGCCGTCCGCTACGACAGGGACGGGGACCAGCACTACGACGTGATCAGCGCGTTCATCAAGTCGATCAGGGGCAGCGACGCGGACGCCGCGCTGCATTACCTGGCGCGGATGATCGAGGCGGGGGAGGACCCGCGGTTCATCGCCCGGCGGCTGATCGTGCACGCGAGCGAGGACATCGGGATGGCCGACCCGACCGCGCTGCAGACGGCCGTCGCGGCGGCCCAGGCGGTCGAGTTCGTCGGCCTGCCCGAGGCGCGGATCAACCTGGCCCAGGCGGTGATCCACCTGTCGCTGGCGCCGAAGTCCAACGCGGTCGTCAAGGCCATCGGCGCCGCCGCGGCCGACGTGCGCGCCGGACTGATCGGGGCCGTGCCCGCGCACCTGCGCGATGCCCACTACGCTGGGGCCAAGCGCCTTGGGCACGGCGACGGGTACGTGTACCCGCACGACCTGCCCGAGGGCATCGTGGCGCAGCAGTACGCGCCCGACGTGGTTAATGGCCGTACTTACTATGAGCCCACTAGCCATGGCATGGAAAACCGATTTTCGGAACGGTCCCGGCTGATTCGCTCGATCCTGCGTGCTGAATCGGGTGGCCGGCCTGGCGGGGGCGCGGGCGAGCGGGGAGACAGCGCATGAGCGTGCAGCGGAGGAAGCGATGACCGTGCTCGGCCTCGCCGCGCTGATCGCGGCGGTGAGCTTCGCCGTGCTCGCGGGCGCGGGGGTGTATCTGGTGGCGCGGCTGACCCGGGTGCTGGGCGACGCGGCCACCCTGGTGCGCGAGACCCGCGCGGACCAGCAGGCGCTCACCGCCCGCGCCAGCGCCGCCGTCGACCGGGCGAACGCCCAGCTGGACCGCAGCGACGCGGTGGTGGCCAGCATGGACGAACTCGGCGCG
>JASHXJ010000481.1 GCA_030043595.1 Trebonia sp. | reverse complement strand
GGTCTCGCCGACCAGGCCGATGATCTCGCCCTGCCAGATCTTCAGGTTCACCTCGGACAGGACGTGATTGGCGCGCCAGCCGTGGCCGAGGACCACGTCAAGTTCCTCGATCGCGAGCAGCGGCGTCGTGTCCGTCGCCTGCGCGGTCACCGGGCAGCCATTTCCGCGTCGAGGCCGGCCTGGCCGGCCTGCGGGGTCTGCGGGGTACGCGCGGCGGCGGCCGCCGCGGTAATGGCGGCGAGCTCCGGATCGGTGGCGCGGACGCAGCGCGCCTGGTGCCCTGGGGCCAGCCGGATCAGGTCGACGGGACCCGTTTGGCACGCCGCGATGGCGGCCGGGCAACGCTCGGCGAACCGGCAGCCCGCGATCTCCGCGCCAACCCGCGGTGGCTGCCCGGGGATCACCTGCAGCTCGCGGCGCCCGTAGTCGCCGACCGAGGCGACACGCAGCAGTGCCTGAGTGTAGGGGTGGCTGGGCCGTTCGATGATCTGGTCGACCGGCCCTGTCTCGACGACCTCGCCTGCGTAGAAGACCACGACGCGGTCGCATAGCTCCCTGATCACGGCGAGATCGTGGGACACGAAGAGCACCGCGAGGCCGCGCTGGTCACGCAGGTCCAGGAGCAGCTCGATGATCTCGGCCTGGATGGTGACGTCGAGGGCGGTGGTGGCCTCGTCGGCGATGAGCAGCCGCGGGTCGCAGGAGATCGCGATGGCGATCATGACGCGCTGCAGCATGCCGCCGGACAGTTCGGCGGGGATCTGGTGGAAGACGCGCTCTGGATCGTGCAGGCCGACGGCGGTGAAAAGCTCTACCGCCCTGCGGTGCGCCTGGCCCCGCGGCAGCTGCTGCTTCACGCGCAGCACCTCGGCGAGCTGGCCGCCGACGGTCAGGTTCGGGTTCAGGTACGAGGCGGGATCCTGGAACACCGCGCCCATGCCGGTGCCGTGCAGTCGCTCCCATCCCCGGCGCGGCAGGTCCGTCACGTCCTCCCGGCTGAACGAGATCGTGCCCTGGCTGATGACGCAGCCTGGCGGGAGCACGCCCAGGGCCGCCCGGCAGGTCAGCGTCTTGCCGCTGCCGGACTCCCCCACCAGGCCCACTATCTCCCCTGTCCGTACGCTCAGCGAGACGCCGCGAATCGCGGTGGCGGCACCGTCATGCACGGTGATGTGCAGGTCCTCGATGCCGAGTACCTCGTCAGGCGGCGGGTTGCCGGTCATCGGCGGCCTCCAGAGCCAGGGTCGAATGGGTCTTGATGACCGGGTCGGCCAGCACCAGGGTGCCCGGGCCGGTGCGGTCGCGGAACGCGTCGGCCAGCGCGTTGAGCGCGCCGACGGTGATGGCGATCAGCGCGCCGGGGATGAACGGCGCCCACGGTGACAGGTTCAGGTAGTCGAGGTCCGACGACAGTATGCCGCCCCAGGTCGGGGCGGGCGGCTGGACGCCGATGCCGAGGAAGGTGAGGAACGACACCGCGAGCAGCGCGTACGCGGTCGCCGTCGCGGTCATCACCGCCAGGTTCGGCAGCACCTTGCGCACCACGTGCACGCGGATGATGTGCACCTTCGAGGCGCCCAGCAGCTCGGCGGCCTCGACGTACTGGGCCCGCGCGTATTCCAGCGTCGCCGCCCTGGTGACCCGGAAGAAGTTCGGAGCGAGCAGGATGCCGACCGGGAGCATGGCCTGGACGAGGCCGTTGCCGAGCGCCGCCGTGACAGCCACGGCGAAGAAGATCGACGGCAGCGTCATCAGCGCGTCCGAGACCCGGTTGGCGGCGAAGTCGAACCACCTGCCGAGGAAGACCGTGGCGATGCCCAGCGGCCCGCCGAGAACGAGGCCGATGGCGACGGCCTCGAAGGCGGTGAGCACGGATAGCCGCGTGCCGGCCATCAGCCGGCTGAGCACGTCACGGCCAAGGTAGTCCGTGCCCAGCAGATGGTGCAGGCTCGGTCCCTGGAACAGGTCGTTGGCGTTGATCGCCAGGGGGTTCTGCGGGGCCAGCGTGCCGCCGAAGATCGCGAGGAAGACCACGATGGCCAGGATGACGACGGCGATCCTGGCCGACGGCAGCCGCAGCATCGATCCGGGCCCGGTCAGGTAGCGTCTGCCGCCCCTGGCGCGCCCGCTCATGCGGCGATCCCGTCACTCGACCGGTACAGCAAGTTGAGCACCGTGTTCACCACCAGGTTGACCACGATCACGAAGGTGCTGACCACGAGGAGCACGCCCTGGACCACCGGGATGTCCCTGGTCTGCGCGGCCTCCAGGAGCAGCTGGCCGAGTCCCGGCAGCGAGAAAACCGCCTCGGCCGCCACAGCCCCGGCGAGCATGAGCGGGAAGTCGTTGCCGAGGATGGTCAGCGCCGGGCCGGACGCGTTCCGCAGCGCGTGCCGCACCAGGATGCGCCGGTAGGGCAGGCCGCGGACCCGCGCGCCGACGATGTAGTTCTGCTCGAGCACCGCGACCAGCGAGGTGCGCAGCTGCCTGGCGATGTCAGCGGCGACCTGCAGGCTCAGCGCCAGGCTGGGCAGGATGATGTGCTGGAGCCACGGGAAGATCCCGCCCGTCGGCCCGACGTAGCCGTTGGCTGGCAGCAGGCGCCACGCCACGGCGAACACGACCACCAGGATGATCCCGACGACGAAGGCGGGCAGTGTCGACACCGCCGAGCAGACCAGGGTGACCCCGCGGTCGAACCAGCCGCCGCGCCGGATGGCGGCCACCGTGCCGGCCGTGCCGCCGATCAGGATCGCCAGGATGACCGCGAGGATGGCGATCGACAAGTCGACAGGCAGCCGCTGGGCGATGCTCTGCGACACCGGGATCTGGGTGAAGTAGGAGGTACCCAGGTGGCCCTGCGCCGCCTGGGTCAGCCAGTCCCAGTACTGGACGATGAGCGGCTTGTCCAGGCCGAGCGCCTTGTCCAGCCTCGCGACCGTGGCCGGGGTCGCGGCGTCCTGGCCGAGGATCGTGGCCGCGGGGTTGCTGTTGGACAGCGCGCCCAGGCTGTACGTGATAAAGGAGCTGAGCACCAGGATGGGGATGAGGATCGCCAGGCCGCCGCCGATCCTGGAGGCGGTGGCACGGACCCGGCGCCGCCGGGGCGCGATGGCCCCGGCGGCGCTCGTTAGTTCTGCGACTGCCATCCGCTCAGCCGCTCACCCGGACGCCTTCCCAGCGCTGCTGCACGAGGTCAAACGGGATCCCGGTGACCGTCGAGCTGTAGGCGAAGATGCGCGGGTTGGTGTACAGCCAGATGTGGATGGGGTCGTCCTTGACGGCGGTCACCACCGCCTCCTGCAGGATGCTCGCGTAGTTGGCCGCCGTCAGCGGCACGGTGAGCGCGTTGTCAAGCGCGGCGGTCACCGCGGCCGGCGTGGTCGACGCCTTGCCGTCCACGTTCATCAGGCCCTGCTGGCTGTAGAGCACGTCGAGCATCTCCACCGGGGACATCCGCCCGGCCGTCCCGTCAATCGCGAACGGGATGGTCTTGTCCAGGTACAGGTACTGGGTCGAGGTGTCCTCGGAGATGTTGGAGATGGTGACGGTGATGCCCACCTGCGCGAGCTGCCCCTGGATCTGCTCGGCCAGCGAGTCGTCCTCCGTGGTCGAGGTCAGGGTGATCTTGAGCCCGTGCGCGTAGCCGGCCTTGGCCAGCAGCTGCTTGGCGAGCGTGGGGTTGTACGGGTAAAGGTCGGCGAGCTCCGTGCTGTACCCGACGAACCCCGAGGGGAACGGCTGGTAGGCCACTGTTCCGTAGCCGGCCGCCTGGACCTGCAGGATCGCCTGCCGGTTGAGCGCGTAGTTGATCGCCTCCACCACGAGCGGGTTGTTGAACGGCGCCGTCGTCGTCTGGATGTCCAGCTCGTTGACGACCTCGGACGGGATCACAGCGATCTTGAACCCGGCGGCCTTGGCCGAGGCGACCTGGTTGCCGGCGATGTAGGCCACGTTGACCTGGCCGGACTCGAGGGCGGAGAGGATCTGCTCAGGCTCGGTGATGTCCAGCACGTTGAAGTTCTGGATGTGGATCTGGCTGGCGTCCCAGTAGCCGGGGTTGCGCACCAGGCTGGCGTGCGAGTCGGGGACATAGCTGGTCAGCTCGAACGGTCCCGCGCCGACGGGATGGGTGGGGATGGCGGCCACGTCCTTGAAGGCGGCCGGGCTGACCATCATGCCGTCCTTGCCGGCCATCAGGTCAGGCACCTGGTAGTCGACTTGCGTCAGGTCGAAGGTGAAGCTGGTCGGGCTGTTCACGATGACCTTGGAGATGACTGACAGCTCCGAGGCCTGGGTGGAGTTGGACTGGGTCTGGGCGCGGACGATGTTCTCCTTGACCGCCTCCGCGTTCAGCGCCGTCCCGTCGGTGAACTTCAGCCCCGGGCGGAGGGTGAAGGTGACGCTCTTGCCGTCGGGCGCGTATGTCCACGACGAGGCCAGGCCGGGCTGGACGTCCCCGGCGGGGTCGAGAGTGGTGATCGAGGCGTACACGAGCCCGAGGACGTGCATGTCCCAGCCGGCGGATGACGTGACCGGATCCCAGGAGGTCGGGAGCTCCCACTCCCAGTTCAGCGTTCCGCTGGCACCAGAGCTGGTGCCGCCGGTGGTCGACGTTCCGGAACCCGCGGTTCCGGAAGAAGCGGCACTGCTGCAGGCAGCGAGCGCCACGGCCACGACAGCGGCAGCGGCGGCCGCCGCGCTGCGGTAACCCAGGCGCGACCGCGCAGGGCGGCGCGAGCGTGTAAGACGAACAGGCATCGAGGTGCTCCGTTGTGGGGCGACAGGGATGAACGGCCGTCGCGACGCGACAGCGCGAGGGGGGGTGATCGGGGCCACGACGGTGTGGGCCGGACAGGCTCGGCCGCGCCACCCGGCCCTGCCAGGTTAAAGCACATAAAGTCGATCGGTCAACTAGGAATTAGGTTAAGATCGGTTGCATGCCGCAGATTCGCGCGACGACGCCGGCGGCGGTGCGCCGCGCACTGCTGGACAAGAGCGAGATCGCGATCCTCGACGTGCGCCCCGAAGGCCGCTTCGCGCAAGGTCATCCGCTGTTCGCGGCATCGTTCCCGCTCGGCCAGCTGGAGGCCCAGGTCTGCGAGCGACTGCCGCGGCGCTCGGTCCCCGTCGTGGTGTACGGCGACGGTCCCGGTGCCGATGGCGGTGGCCGCGCCGACCCGCAGGCCGCGGTGCGCAGGCTGCGAGAGCTCGGCTACACCGACATCTCGGTGCTTGACGGCGGCCTGTCCGGCTGGGTTGCCGACGGCGGTGAGCTGTTCCGCGACGTCAACGCGCCGAGCAAGGCGTTCGGGGAGCTGGTGGCGGCCACCGCGGGGACGCCCTCGCTCGCCGCCCAGGAGGTCGCTGCCCTGCTCCGTGACGGCGCGGCCGGCAGCACAGCGCACACGCCGCACGTGGTCGTCGTCGACGCCCGCCGGTTCGAGGAGTACCAGACGATGAGCATTCCGACCGCCACCAGCGTGCCAGGCGCCGAGCTTGCGCTGCGGGTTCGCGAGCTGGCTCCCGATCCGGCCACCACGGTGGTCGTGAACTGCGCCGGCCGGACCAGGAGCATCATCGGCGCGCAGTCGCTGATCAACGCGGGGCTGCCCAACCGGGTCGCCGCGCTGCGCAACGGCACGATCGGGTGGACCCTGGCCGGGCTGCGGCTTGACCACGGCCAGCTGCGGCGGGCACCGGACGTTTCCGCGGAAACGGCCCGGCGAGCCGAGGACGCCGCCTGGATCGTCGCGGGCAGGGCGGGCGTGCGCCGGGCCGAGGGCGCCTGGGCCCGGTCGGCGGATCATGACGGGAGCGAGGAGAGCGACGGGAACCACGGCAGTGACCGGACGCGGACCGTCTACCGGTTCGACGTGCGCTCGCCGCAGGAATACGGGAGCGGGCACCTGCCCGGGTTCCGGTCCGCCCCTGGCGGGCAGCTGGTCCAGGAGACCGACTGGTTCGCTCCCGTCCGGGGTGCCCGCATCGTCCTGGCCGGCGACGGGGGCGGCCGGGCGGCGATGACGGCGTCGTGGCTGGCGCAGATGGGCTGGGACGTCGTGGTCGCCGCGGCGGACCCGGCACGACCGCCGGGCGGGTCAGCCGGCGCGGTCCCGGAGCTCGCGCGCGGCTCCGC
>JASHXJ010000480.1 GCA_030043595.1 Trebonia sp. | reverse complement strand
TGTCCGCGGCCCGGTAGAAATAGTGGCTGTTCTCAACTCCCGCCCGGCTATGCGGTCCGAGTGGATGACCGGTCTTGATCATCTCGATGCGCAGGCGGTGACGAGCCAGCAGGCCCGCCAGCACCCCGACCAGCCGGGGATCGACCAGCCCCGAAGCGAGATCTGCGTAGGCTGCCTCGGGGGCGTCGAGGTTGGGCGAGCCCAGCAGCGCGGCGAGCACGGTCATCCTTGTCATTGTCGCATCCCGGATCGCCCGCCACGCTGCGGAATTTGCCGATCCCGTGTCCTCATTCCGCCGCACCCGCTCCCCCGAGTGACGCCGATCACGAATGTTCGCCCTGTGTATACGCGCAGTTGTTGACGGCGTACGTAAAGTTTTCTGTCGGGCCGCGACAATTGCGATACGTGTATGAATCACGGCGAGGACCCGGGGCTGAACATGAAATCCCCGCCCGGTTCCGGGAGCAGCGGGCAGGCGGCGATCACGGCGTCGGCGTTGAGCGGGCCGTAGATATGCGGGTACGGCGCCGCGGCGCCCGCCACCTCCTCGTAGCGGATCTCTGCCCGCACAAGTTCGGTGTCGATGACCAGCACGAGCAGGTCGTCGGGGACGCCCTTGTAGTACCTGTTCGCCACGCCGGTGACCTGTCCGAGGTCGGCGGCGTGGATGAACCCCTCGTCGGCCAGTGTCCTGCCGATCGTCGACGTGGTGTAGGTCCCGTCGCGCAGCGCCCGCTCCCAGTCGCCGCAGGTGGCGATGTGGTAGATGAAGCCCACGACGGCCAAGCTACCCCCCTCGCGCGCCGAACCGCGGCGCGTGCCGGTACGTCTCCACTTCTGAGTGCGGCTACGCTGTGTGCGCCGCGCCCCTTCGCGATCGACGCCCCGGCTGGTGCATGATGGAACTAAGTCGGGGGAAGGACTGGACTTTCATGGCTTCGCCACGGCCTGATGTCGCCGAACGGCTCGACGTTCTAATCCCGCCAGGCGGCATGGTGATAGCAATCAGTGACCTGCACCTCCCGCCGGAGCGCACCGCCGTGTCCGGCCGGTGCTGCGAAGTGCTCGCCCGCAGGCTCGGCGCCGAGACCGCCCCTCTCACGGTCGTGCTCGCCGGGGACATCGTCGAGATGCTCGCCTTCCCCGGCACCACGGCGGCCGACATCCTTGAGGCGCACGACGACCTGAGCCAGGCGCTCGCCGCGGTAACCGAGCGCGGCGGGCAGGTCATCTACACGGTCGGCAACCACGACGGGGACCTGGCCTGGGACCTGAAGGCGGCGGACGCGGTGCGTGACCTGACCGGCGCGCAGCTGTGCCTCGCCGCCGACGTGCAGTTCCCGGGCGGCGAGAAGATCCGGGTGGAGCACGGTCACCAGCTCGACCCCTACAACTGCTTCCACGACCCGCGCAACCCGCTGGACACCCCGCTCGGCCACCACATCGTCCGCGAGGTCATCCCGAAGATCGAGTGGCTCGGCCGGGACTGGCTCAACGGCGCCCACGAGATGGCCGACCCGGCGGACTTCCCCTCGTTCGTGGCCTCCCGCCTCGTCTACCGCAAGCTGGTCCGCCACCTGTGGTGGCTGGTCCTGCTGCCGATCGTCACGTTCGCTCTGGTGCTGCCCGAGCTCGGGCGGGTCGGGAACAAGTTCCTTGACACCACCACGCTGGTCCACGACCTGCAGATACTTGGGTACGGCGCGGCGATCGACATCGCGATCATCGCGCTGATCCTGGCGATCGTGTCCCGCCGGGCATGGACGTCGATCAGCGCGCTTGCGCTGGCCGAGCGCGGCTACGGGCAGAACACCGCGGCCAGGCAGCGGGCAGACGACCTCATCGCCGACGGCTACACCGGCTTCCTGTCCGGGCATACGCACCACCCGGAACTGCACGCCCACGGCACGGGGTTCTACGCCAACGCCGGCTCGTGCACCTCGGTCGTCGAGGCCATCGACACCATGCGCGGCATGCCCCCGGTGTACCTGCGCACCCAGCAGCTGTCCTGGCTGGAGATCACCGCGGGCGGCGGGCGGCCCTGCCGCGCGCAGCTTAAGTCCGCCCGCGTCGAGCTGCCCGGGGCGACCCGGCTCGAGCGGGTCATGGCGGCCGCGCGCAACCCGCACGCCTCGCGGCCCTGCGCGGTCGCCTCGTGGCCGGACGGTCCCGACTGGCCCGCCGACCGCAAGCACCTGCGCGACCGCAGGCACCTGCACAACCGGGACGCGGACCGTAGACTGCGTGCGTGAACAACGAGCCCGCCGTTGAGATCAGCGGAATGGTCAAGCGGTACGGGACCCTGACCGCCGTCGACGGGCTGACGCTCACCGCACGCCGTGGCGAGGTGACTGCCATCCTCGGCCCGAACGGCGCGGGCAAGACCACGACCATCGAGGTCTGCGAGGGGTACCGCAACGCTGACGGCGGCGCCGTGCGTGTCCTCGGGCTCGATCCCGGGCGGGATGCTGCCGCGCTGCGCCCTCGCATCGGGGTCATGCTGCAGTCCGGGGGCATCCCGCCGTCCGTGCCGGCCGCCGAGTACCTGACGCTGCTCAGCCGGTTCCACGCCAGGCCGCTCGACCCGGGCTGGCTGCTCGACACCGTAGGCCTGGCCTCCTCCGCTCGCACTCCGTACCGGCGGCTGTCCGGCGGTCAGCAGCAGCGCCTGTCGCTGGCCGCCGCCGTCATCGGCCGCCCGGAGCTGGTCTTCCTCGACGAGCCCACCGCCGGGATGGACCCGCAGGCCAGGCACGCCACCTGGGACCTGGTCGGCGAGCTGCGCGACGACGGCGTAAGCGTGATCTTGACCACGCACTTCATGGAGGAAGCCGAACGGCTGTCGGACCACGTGGTGATCATCGACGCGGGCCGCGTGGTCGCGGACGGCTCCCCCGCCGCGCTTACCGGATCCGCCGGGCAGCTGCGCTTCCGGGCCGAACCGGGCCTGGACACCGACAGCCTGCTCACGGCGCTGCCCCCAGGCAGCGCCGCCAAGGAATCTCCGGCCGGCCACTACCTCATCGAGGTGCACGGACCGGTCGAGCCCAGGCTGCTCGCCGCCGTCACCGCCTGGTGCGCAGAGCGCGGCGTGCTCCCGAGCACGCTGCGGATCGAGTCCCGCACGCTGGAGGACGTGTTCCTCGAGCTCACCGGAAGGGAGCTGCGCGGATGAGCGAGCCTTGGCCTGCGGGCGAGCGGGAGAGCAGGCCATGACGTCCGAGTCCGTGGCCGCCGCTCCCGGTCCCGGGCGGTTCGCCCCCGCGCCCGGCGCGGCGCCGATGCGGCAGATGGTCTCCGCGCAGGCCGCCCTGGAGACGAAGACGCTGCTGCGCAACGGTGAGCAGCTGACGCTCACGCTGGTCATCCCGCTGCTGCTGCTGGCCGCCTTCAGCCTTGAGCCGCTGGTCAGCTTCGGCGCCGGCATCACCAGGATCGACTTCCTGACTCCCGGAGTGATCGCCCTGGCCGTGATGTCGACCGCGTTCACCAGCCAGGCGATCGCCACCGGCTTCGAGCGCAGGTACGGAGTGCTGAAGCGGCTCGGCGCCACCCCGCTGTCGCGGTCCGGGCTCATCGCCGCCAAGACCGCGACCGTGGTCGCCGTCGAGCTGCTGCAGGCGGTGCTCATTATCGTGCTCGCCGCCGCCCTCGGCTGGTCGCCGAACGCCAGCCCGGCGGCGGTCGTCACGGTCCCGCTGCTCGTCCTGCTCGGTACGGCCGCGTTCAGCGGGCTCGCGCTGCTGATGGCGGGCACGCTGCGCGCCGAGGCCACGCTGGCCGCCGCCAACCTGGTCTACGTCGTGCTGCTCGGCGTCGGCGGGGTGCTCTTCCCGCTGACGAAATTCCCCGCGGGGGCCCGGTCGTTCCTCGAGCTGCTGCCGACAGGGGCGCTGTCGACCGCGCTGCGCGACGTGCTCGCGAACGGGGCCGTGCTCCCGGCCAAGGAGACCGTGGCTCTCCTCGTCTGGGCGGTCGCCGGGATCACCCTCGCCGCCCGCTACTTCCGGTGGGAGTGAGGAGCGCTCCCGAGCACGCCACCGCCCGGGCGGGATGGGCGCATCTCGCGCTGCCTGCCGGGCTAGTCCTCACCGGGGCCGTGTCCGTGCAGGCCGGCGCCGGGATCGCCAGCCGGCTGTTCGCACAGGTGCCGCCCGCCGCGGTGACGACGCTGCGGCTGTGGGCCGCCGCGCTGATCATGCTCGCCATCGGCTGGCGGAGCACCGCGCGTGCGGTCGCCGACCTCTATGCCAGGAGAGCATTCCGCGATGCAGCCGCCTCGGCTTCGTTCGGGATAGCTCTGTGTGTTATGAACTTCGCGATTTACCAGGCATTCGAGCGGATTCCCCTGGGCGTCGCGGTCACCATCGAGTTCCTCGGGCCGCTTGCAGTCGCGGTGGCCGGTGCGCGGCGGCTCGCGAGCCTGGCGTGGGCGGCGCTCGCCGCCGTCGGCGTGCTGTTGCTCATGCAGGGGTCCAGCGGGCACCTCAACCTGGTCGGCGTGGCGTGCGCGCTCGTGTCCGCCGCGGGCTGGGCGGGCTACATCCTGCTCGCCACGGCGACCGGACAGCGCTTCTCCGGCCCCTCCGGGCTGGTGATCGCGATGTGCGTGGCGGCGGTGCTGGTCACCGCGCCCGGGGTGGTCGCGGGGGCGCCGCGGATGTTCCGGCCGCCGGTCCTGGCCGTCGGCGTCGCGATCGGGCTGCTCTCCTCGGTGATCCCCTACTGGCTGGAGTTCGAGGCGCTGCGGCGGGTGCCGGCGCGGGTGTTCGGCGTGTGGATGAGCGTGCAGCCCGCGGTCGCGGCGCTGATCGGGCTGGTCATGCTGGGACAGCGGCTGAGCCTGGCTGAGTGGGCCGGCATCTGCTGCGTGGTCGCGGCCAGCGCCGGCGCGGCGCGCGGCGCGTTACGGGCGTTACGATGGAGCGCGTGTCTTCCTGGCTAGCGCGCGTCACGGCCCCGGTGCTGCGGCCTACCCAGGCCTCGCTGCGCGGCCTCGCGCTGGCCGCGGTCATCTCCAACGCGGTCATCATCTCGACAGGTGAGGCGGTCCGGCTGAGCTCGTCGGGCCTTGGCTGCCCGGACTGGCCGCAGTGCACCAAGACCAGCGTGGTCGCCGCGCACAGCGTCGGGCAGACGACGCTGAACACCTGGATCGAGTTCGGCAACCGGCTGCTGAATTTCCCGCTCGTCGCGATCGCCGCGCTCGTGTTCATCGCCTGCTGGCGGTACCGGCCGGATGGGAACGCGGGCGCGGTGCGCCGCCGCGACCTGGTCTGGCTGTCGGCCGCCCTGCCGGTCGGCATCATCGCCCAGGCGGTGGTCGGCGGCATCGTGGTGCTCACCAGGCTCAACCCGGCCATGGTGGCGGTGCACTACCTGCTGTCGTCGGCGATCCTGGCGGCGGCGGTCGTGCTGCACGTGCGGGTGGACGAGGGGGCGGGTCCCGCGCGGTCGCTGGTTCGTGCCGATCTGCGAGTCCTGGCGGGGCTGCTGGTGGCGGTGACCGCGCTGATGCTCGCGGCGGGCACCGTGGTGACCGGCACCGGGCCGCTGGCCGGCACGGTGATCGATTCGCACGGCCGCCGCGAGACCGTGCCCCGGTTCCACTTCCCGCTCGAGAACGTCACCCAGCTGCACGCCGACATCGGCTGGTTCATCGGCGCGCTCGCGGTGGCGCTGGTGATCGGGCTGCGGTACTCGACCGCGCCGCGGGCCGCGGTGCGGCTGGGCTGGGTCGTCCTCATCGGGCTGGGCATCCAGGGCGTCATCGGCTACGTGCAGTACTTCAACCACCTGCCGGCCGGCCTGGTCTGGGTGCACGTCGTCGCGTCCGTGCTGCTGTGGATCTGCGTGCTGCGGCTCTACCTGGCCACCCGGACGAGGAGCGCGCCGCCTGACGGGGCGCCCGCCGCCCCGTCGGTCACGGTCGGCGAAGAACTCCCGGCCTGATGATGGCGGCCTGATGACGCAGGCGGACATTCCGCTGCCCCTCCAGGGATTCCGCGTGCTGGATTTCACCCGGTTCCTGGCCGGCCCGTACTGCACGATGGTGCTGGCCGACCTGGGGGCGGACGTGATCAAGCTTGAGCAGCCGGGCTCGGGCGACGACTCCCGGGTGTTCGGCCCGTTCCGCAACGGCGAAAGCTACTCGTTTGCCCAGGTGAACCGGGGCAAGCGCAGCGTGTGCCTGGACCTGAAGCAGCCGCGGGGGCTCTCACTGGCCGTTGATCTCGCGGTTGGCAGCGACCTGGTCATCGAGAGCTTCCGGCCCGGGGTCGCGGCGCGCCTCGGCCTGGACTACGCCGCGGTCAGCAAGGCCCGCCCGGACATCCTCTACTGCTCGATCAGCGGCTACGGGCAGACGGGGCCGTACCGGGACCGCCCGGGATTCGACATCATGGCCCAGGGCCTCACGGGGCTGATGCGGATGACCGGGACGCCCGGCGGGCGTCCTGCGAAGGTGGGATTCGCCGTCAACGACATCGCCGCGGGGGTCACCGCCGTGTACTCGATCCTGGCCGCGCAGCTCGTCCGCTCGCACACCGGCGCGGGGCAGTTCATCGACATCTCGCTGGTCGACGCGCTGCTCGCCTGGACCGTGTGGGAGGCGGGCGCCCTGTTCGGCCGCGGTGAGGCGCCGGCCCAGACCGGGACCAGGCACCGCCTGTCCGCCCCGTACCAGGCGTACCGCACCGCGGACGGCTACGTGACGATCGGTGCGGGCACCGACCGGCTCTGGCGGCGCACGGCGGGCGCACTCGGCTGCCCGCACTGGTGCGCGGACCCGCGCTTTGCTGACAACGACGCGCGGCTGGCACACATCGAGGAGCTGGAGGCCGAGATCGAGGCGGTCACCTCCACCCGGACCACGGCCTCATGGATGGAGATCCTGGACGCCGCCGGCGTACCCTGCGGACCGGTACTCTCCTACGACCAGGTATTCGCCGACCCGCAGGTCCAGGCCAGGGGGATGATCGCCGAAACGGATCATCCGATCATGGGAACGATCAAGACGCTCGGCCAGCCCGCCAAGTTCAGCCGGTCCCAGGTCCGTGCCAGCCGGCCCTCGCCCTGGCTGGGTCAGCACAGCCGCGAGGTGCTGGCCGAGCTCGGGCTGGACACCGCTGAGATCGGCTCGCTCGAGCAGGCGGGCATCACGTACGACGCGCACCCGGGGATGGCATGACCGACCAGAGTGTTACCGACGACACCACGACCGACCAGACGCTGCTGCTGCGCCGCGCCGCCAGCGCCGCCGTCCTCACGATCAACCGGCCGGAGCGGCACAACGCGCTGACCTTCGGCATGTTCCGGCGGCTGCCCGGGCTGCTCGCGGCCGCCGCTGAGCTGCCCGGGATACGGTCGCTCGTGCTGCGGGGCGCCGGAACGCTGTCGTTCTCCGCCGGCGCCGACATCACCGAGTTCGCCGCCGTCCGCGCCACCGCCGACCAGGGGGCCGCCTACGACGAGGCGGTCGCGGCCGCCGAGGAGGCGATCGCGGGCTTCCCGTATCCCACCATCGCCCAGATCCACGGATACTGCTACGGCGGCGGCTGCGGGCTCGCCCTCGCCTGCGACGTCCGGTTCGCGGCGCCCGACGCCCGGTTCGGGATTACCCCGGCGAAGCTCGGCATCGTCTATCCGCTGCGGTCCACCAAGCGCCTCGTCGACCTGGTCGGCCCGTCCCGTGCGAAGATCATCCTCATGTCGGGAGCGGAGTTCGGCGCCGACCGTGCGCTGTCCTTCGGCCTGATCGACGAGATCGCCGACGATCCCGGCGACGCGGTCAGCTCGTTCGCCGCCTTGCTCGCCACCCGCTCGGCCGTGACGCAGCGCGCCGTCCGGCAGACGGTGCAGCGCATCCTTGACGGCCAGTCATTCGATGATGACGAGCAGGGGCGCCTGCGTGACGCCGCGCTCGCGGGGCCCGACTACGCCGAGGGCGTGCGCGCCTTCCTGGAACGCCGCCCGCCGTCCTTCGGCTAGCGGACGACAGCACATTCGCCGTCCGTGCACCATGGCGATCATGAAGAGGGACGAAGTTCGGCGTCCCGGGCAGCCTGAGGTAGTCCTGATGTGCGGGATAGCGGGCTCGGGCAAGACCACCTACGCCAAGGACCTGGAAGCCAGGGGCTATGTACGCCTGTCCGTCGATGAGGAGATCTGGCACCGCTTCGGCCGCTACGGCGTCGACTACGAGCCTGACGAGTACGAGCAGCACACCGAAGTCGCGAGGCAGGCTGTGCGAGAGCGGCTGCTCTCGCTGATTGCGGAGGGCCGCGACGTCGTCGTCGACTCCAGCTTCTGGCAGCGGTCAAGGCGGCAGGAGTACAAACGGCTGGTCGAGCAGGCCGGCGGGCGCTGGCGCCTGGTCTACCTTCGGGCCGACCCGGCACTGCTGCGGGCACGTCTGCGCGGGCGGGTTGAGCGCTTCGACGCCAACGCCGCGTTCCCGGTCACCGAGGAACTGCTCGCTCGCTACCTTGAGAATTTTGAGCCGCCGTCCGGCGAGGGCGAGGAGCTCATCGTGGTCAGCGACCGCTGACGGAACAGCCGCGCCGGCTGGGCCGCTGCCTGGCCTGCCGCTACGGCAGCGCGCGGTTACCGCTCCGCGAACTGCCCGCGCAGCACGTCCTTGCGGATCTTGCCGGACGCGGTGAGCGGGAAGGCGTCGATCACGAGCCAGCGGACAGGGACCTTGTACGCCGCGAGCCGCTCGCGGCACACCTGCGCGAGCTCGGCCGCCAGCTCGTCCGCCCCCAACGGCGACCCCGCGGCCGGGCGGATCGCAGCGCCCACGATCTCGCCGTAGTAGTCGTCGGGGAGGCCGAGCACCGTCGCATCCGCCACGCCGGGGTGGCCGATCAGCACGTCCTCGATCTCGCGTGGGTAGATGTTCTCGCCGCCCCGGATGATCATGTCCTTGAGCCGGCCGGCGATCGTCAGGTAGCCACGAGAGTCCATCGAGCCGAGGTCGCCCGTGGCCAGCCAGCCGTCGGGGTCGATCGCCGCGGCGGTCGCGTCGGGCGCATTCAGGTAACCGCGCATCACGTGGTAGCCGCGGGTGCGGATCTCGCCGACCGCACCGCACGGGAGGGTCTCGCCTGTGACAGGGTCAGCGATCCGCACGTCGGTGTTCGGCAGGGCCCGCCCGCAGGTCGTGGCCCGATCGTCGGGGCTGTCGGCGGGCGTGGAGAACGTGATCGAGCAGCTGGACTCGGTCTGCGCGAACGTGATGCAGTAGCTCACGCCTAGTGTGGCCTCCAGTTGGCGGATGAGGGCTGCCGTGGAGACCGCGCCGCCAGTGAGCGCCAGGCGCAGCGACGAGACGTCGCGCTTGGCCAGGTCAGGATGGCCGAGCAGGGCGATCAACATCGTCGGCGCCCCGCAGAACATCGTGCCGTGGTAGGTCTCGATCAGCTCCAGCTGCAGCGCTGGGGAGAACCGCGGCATGACCACGTGCACCGCGCCCGCCTGCACCGCGCCGAGCGCGAACAGCGCGCCGCCCGCGACGTGGAACAGGGGCATCGGGTTGACCACGACGTCGTCCGGCCCCGCCCCGATGGCGGCGAACGACAGCCGGGCGTTGTTGGTCAGCCCGCGGTGGGTGAGCACCGCGCCCTTCGGCGACCCGGTAGTGCCCGAGGTGTACAGCACCTGCGCCGCGTCGGCGGGCGAGACCTCGGGAAGCGTCCGCTGGCCGGCGTCGCCCGCCGCGCAGAAGGCGCCCAGCTCGCGCAGCGGGATGACCTCCCGGAGCCTCGGCAGCCGGCTGCGGACGCCGCCGAGGATCGCGTGCAGGTCGTTGCCCTGGTGCTGGTCGGCGAGGAACACGCCGTCCGCGCCGGAGTGCCCGAGCACGTGCGCGAGCTCCTCTTCCCGGTAGGCCGGGTTGACCGTGACGAGAGTCAGCCCGGCAAGGGCGGCCGCGAACTCAAGCAGCACCCAGTCGGGGCTGTTCGCCGACCACACCGCGACCCGCTCCCCGGGCTCGAACCGGGTAAGCAGCGCCCGCGCGGCCCGCTCGGCGTCGGCGAGGAACTCCGCATAGGTCCATCGCCGCCGCTCACCGCCGTCCGGGTCGCCATCGATGAGGGCAGTCTTTCCTGGGGCGCGTTCGGCCGCGTCGCGCAGAATGCCCCCGATCGTGGTCTCGAGAATCGGCACGGACACGTCGGCTGGCCAGTAGGACGCAAGCAGCGGGAGCTCGGGCATGGTCGCCAACGTACAGCCGCCGACGCTCTCGGGTAAATAAGGCGTCCATCGCGGTCAGTTCCCCCTGCCGCCTGAGCGCTAGATCAGGTACTTCGTCGGATATGTGGTGTGCATCCGCCCTGATGGGGTGTGGCATTCCATGACGCCGGGCTCGGGCTGTTCGAGCAGCCATCCGGGTGCCTGCTTGTTCCTGTGGTGGTAGCGGCACGGTGGTCCGAGGTTGCACTCGCAGGAGGGCCCGTGCGGCCAGGGGATGGTGTGATCGGCGTCTGCCTGTGCCGCCGGCCGGTTGCAGCCGGGCGCGATGCACTTGGCTGAGCGGGCCTGGATCAGGTGCTTGACCTTGCGGCTGATGGCGTACTTGTCCGAGTAATGCCGGTGCTCGCAGTGGCCTTTGGCAATCGGGTCAAGCGTGACCCGCAGTCGGCGTAGCAGGCGTGCGACCTGGGCTGCCTGCCCTGCCAGGTCCGTCGGCGGTCCTGGGCCGTCGGGGGCGTTGGGGGCGTCGGGCGCGGGGGTCCACCGGTGGCGGCCGGGTGCGCAGCCGTGCGCGGCCGCGGTGCCGTCAGAGCCGACGACCGTCACGCACCACCGGGTTTCGGGGTGTCCGGCGGCGGCCTGGGTGATGTCGCGGGTGGTCTGCGGGTCCAGCAGGCCGAAGCCGGGGATCTCGCCGGGTGCCGATGACCAGCCGAGCAAGTTGCCCACCGGTACCAGGAGCGTGATCACTGCCTTGACAGGCGCCTTCGCCCCGGTGCCGTCGGCGGGTCCCGCCGGACTGCCGGTCTGCCCACCGTCGCCATCCGCGTCCTCCGATCCCTGGTCGGCCGCGGCAGCCCGGGCGAGGGGGTCGCGGCCCTGGGTGAGGTCGAGGTAGGACATGACACGCAGCTGCTCCAGCGTGCCGGGGGCTCCTGCCGCGCGCAGCGCGCGGGCGCAGGCGTCGATGTGCTGGGAGCTGGCGAGGACTTCGGCGGGAGGCAGTTCGCGGCCGGTCAGCGCGGCATTGCCGGAGTATTCCTGGAACCGGATGATACGTGCGTCCTTGGCCGCGGTCTCCTTGCGTCGCTGGATGGCGGCTGGGTCGATCATCATGACGACACGCGTGCACATGGCGCGCAACTGGCCAGGTGTCAGGCCTGGTGCTGCGGCCGCGAGCAGCAGGTCAGCCTCCGCGGCGCCGTCGTGGGACAGGGCCTGGGCGGACTCGGCGATGATCTTGAGCTGGAATGCGCTGATCCTCCCGTCGCGCAACTGTGCACAGCTCGCCGGCAGCCGGAGGGTTGCGTCACGGGCCTGCGTCATGGCCAGCTCGGCGGCGCTGGTGGTGATGACCAGCTCAGGGACCAGCTCGTCGGCCGCGAACAGGGTGAACCCTAGCGGGCTGGCCTTCTTGCGGTCTGGTTCAAGCCTGCGCGCGGCGAACTCGGCGGTCGCGGCCTGCTGGATCCACGCGGCCCGCCCGGCGAGCCGCCGTCCGGCGGCGACCAGGCCGAGCACCTGATCGTCGGAAAGCGTCGGCAGTACCGCTGGGTCGCAGGCCTGATCGGCGAGCGCGGCAAGAGCCGCGTCCGGGGGCATCGTGTCGAGCGGCCCGCGCTGGGTGAACGCAGTCGGGATCAGTTCGGACGGGTCGGCGACCCCTGCCAGGCTGACCCAAGGCCCGGACATGGCTTCGGCCTCGTCCGGGACCTGAATCAGCCCGGCGTCCACGTGGGCGATGAATCGCGCGAGGTCCGCATCGGCGTCCCATCCTGCGCCGCCGTACCGGAAGGACCCGTCCCCGGGCTGCGGACGCAACGGCTCCTCGCCGTGCGGTCCGCTCTCTGGAACGACTCCTGCAGACATCAGCCCAGTCTCCTGTCCACCTGCTGTGGCATCCCTATGCGAAAATATTGTCAATCTAGAGTGCACACATCAAGTATCTACAAGGGAAATGGTAGAGATCTTTTTCTAGACGGGTGCTTCGATGTCGTCGTAGATCCGGGCCGCGGCCAGCAGCCCGCCCGGGCCGCGCTCGTACACTCCGAGTCCTGCCTGGGGCACCAGGTCATGGCTTCCCCAGCGGACGCAGGTGTATTCAACCGCGCAGCGCACACCGTCGTCGGTCACGGCGCAGTCCCGTAGGCCGATGCCCCCGCCGGCGCCGAAGCGGCTGGCGAAAAACGAGCGGAGCTCGGCGGTACCGCGGTGGGTGGCGGGCGAGCCGATGGGCTCGCGGTAGTACCCGTCGGGCGCGAAAGTCTGCACGATGGCTTCGGCGTCACCGGCCTCCAGCGCGGCCTGGTAGCGGCCGACGACATCGCTGGGGTGCGCGTCACCGGGCGGGAGGATGGCAGGCCGGACGTGGCGCCGCCCGTCGACCGGCCACTGGCTGCAGTAAGTGCGGAATACCACCGACCTGTCGTCCGGAGATTCGGCGACGACCGCCACCGGCCACGCCAGCTCCCGCCCGTCACCGGCCAAGTGCGCCAGCAGCTCAACGACGGCGCGCCCGCCCGCCAGCGTGGCGGCCACGGTCTCGATGCGGGCGTGCCGCTCGGCCAGCCAGGACTTGTTCTGGCTAACGAACCGCCGCAACTGCCGGTGGCCGCGGATCTCGCCGGCTCGGGGGTCGTGGACGACGACCTGTCCTGGCCACACATCCTCTAGTGCGCGTGCATCCCCGTTGTTCAGGGCAGTGAGGTACTGGGTAACAGGGTCCGCCTGACCGGCGGCGCGAGTCTGCTGGCGCACCAGTTCCACGGCACTGATGAAGTCCGGAAACCAGGGCATCTCAGGCCCTCGCTCGTCAGGCGGAGACGAACTGCTGACCGCCGTCGACGTCGTACGTCGCGCCGGTGAGCGCCGTGTTGGTCATGATGTGGACGGCAAGCGCGGCGACGTCGGCCGGCCCGACGACGCGGCCTATGGGGAGCTTTGCCCGCAGCTCACTCCGGCGCTCCTCGAGCTGATCTCCAAGCAGCGATGCCGACAAGGGGGTGTCGACGAAGCCGGCCGCGATGAGGTTGACGCGAACCGGCGCGAGCTCAAGCGCGAGGGCCGCTGCGAACGGGGGCAGCGCGGCGGCCGCGGCGGAGGCGACGCCAAGGCCGGGAGCGATGCGCCGGGCGCCGGTGCCAGCCATGAACAGCAGCGTGCCGCCAGGCCGCATTGTGCCGATGGCGCTGCGTGCCACCTCCAGGGCCAGCACCGCGTGATCGCTGAGCGCGTCGCGCACTTCGGCTGAGTCCATCTCGAGCAGGGACCCGTAGCGGGGGCCGCCGGCCGTGACCATCACATGGTCGATCGGTGCCGGCAGGTCCCGGAAGAATCGCGCCAGAGAGGCCGAGTCGGTGGCGTCGAAGTCCGCTGTGCGCTGCGCGCCCACGTCCGCCGCCGCTTGCTTCAGCCGGTCGGGATCGCGTCCGGTGAGGATGACCTCGGCGCCCTCAGTCCGGGCACGCCGGGCGGTCTCGAGCCCGATGCCCGAGCTCCCGCCGATGACGACGACGGTCTGTCCCGCCAGTTCTCTGGTCATGACGTCCTCCTCAGTCCGACAGGCTCGCCATCTGCGCGTCCACCGGCCCGTGCGGCCTCGGTATATCCGCGATCTTCATCCGGAGTGCCTTCACTGCCGTGTCGTAGATCCCGGAGAAGCTCGGGAACGGCTGAATCGTGTCGCTCAGCACCTCGAGCGGGACGTGCGCGCGGATGGCAAGCGTCGCCTGCTGCATCCACTCGCCGGCCTCGGGTCCGAGCGCGTACGCGCCAGTCAGCAACTCGCCGTCGCTCAGTAGCGTCAAGAACCCGTTGGATTCGGCGTAGGCATGGGTATAGGTGGCCGTCTTGGGCACCTCGGACACCAGTGCCGTGGCGCTGTACTCGGCTTCGACCGCGCCCACCGCCGCGGCCTGCGGATCTGTATAGGTGACTCGCGGGACGGCCTCGTAGTTCGCCGGACGCCCGTCTCCGGCGATGTTCTCCGCGACCACGTCGCCTTCGTATTCGCCAACGTGGGTAAGCGGCCAGATGCCGTTGACGTCGCCGATTGCCCACAGGCGCTCACCTGCGCGCAGATGCTCGTCAACCCGGATGCCGCGTGAATCGGCCTCGACACCGACCGTGTCGAGGCCGATCCCGGCGACGCGCGGGCGCCGGCCGGTTGCCACGAGAAGCCGGTCGCCCCGGAGTTCCGCGCCGCCGTCCAGCTGCAGGACGTACTCGTCACCTTCCCGCCGCGCGGCCGTGGCGGGCATCCCCAGCGTCACCTCGATTCCGTCACGGCGCAGGGCCTCGCCGAGTGCCTCGCCCAGCGGCGCGGCCTCACGGGGAAGCAATCGATCGGCGCTCTCGACGAGCACCGCCTCGCCGCCCAGACGTCGCACCACCTGCGCGAGCTCGACGCCTGCGGGCCCGCCGCCAAGCACGAGCAGCCGACGCGGGACCGCCTTCATGCTCGTCGCCTCGCGGGTGCCCCAGACTCCATCAAGCTCGCGCAGTCCCGGGATCGGGGGCAGGACCGGATCGGCGCCGGTCGCCACGACGACATGCTCCGCGGTGTGCCGGACTCCCCCGACCTCGACCACGCCCGTGCCGGCCAGGCGGCCCGTGCCGCGCAGCAGGTCGATGCCGCGGCTCGCCAGCCAGCGCTCCTGGCCGGCGTCTGAATAGTTCGACACCATGAAATCCCGCCAGGCCAGCGTGTCCTGAACATCGACCTGCGCGCTGGCGCCGGCCTCGCGCGCGCCCTGCACCGCTTCGCCCGGGCGCAGCAGCGACTTCGACGGAATGCACGCCCAGTAGGAGCACTCGCCGCCGACCAGCTCCCGCTCAACGACGGCGACGCGCAAGCCGCGTGCGGCAAGCGCTGCCGCGCAGTGCTCGCCGGGCGCGCCGCCGCCAAGGACGATCACGTCATAGTCGCTGTTGGAGCTCATCCCTACCTCCGTCGGTTGCTCGTGACATCACCGCCGCGGCCGCTCGGGCGCAGCCGCGGCGCGGTACCCGTCCGCGACCCAGTCCGCGATCTGCGACGCGTACTCGCCGGGCCGCTCCTCCCACACGAAATGCCCGGAGTCGACCACGACGAGCCTGGCCTTCGGCAGACGCTCATAGAGAAATTCGGCGTTGATCAGCGGCACCACCCGGTCCTGTCGGCCGGCGATAATCAGCACCGGCTCGCTGATCTCGGGAAGGCGCTCGGCCAGCTGGGGAAGCTCGTCGGGGTACGCGCGCGCATAGCGCATCGACTCCACGAACCGATCGCCCTGGTACGACTCGAGGTAATCCTGGCGGACCTCGGGCGGCGGCTGGTAGCCCGCGATCGTCTTAAGTGCCGCGCCGACGACCAGCCGTGGATCGACCGCGCGGAAGCTGTCCAGGTCCGGAGCGAGCACCCACTCCGCCAGCGGACCGCTGAGCTGAACCGGGACGGCGGCCCCGCCACTTCCCACTACCACGCTTGACAGCAGGCCCGGGCGTGCGGCGGCGGCGAACAGGGCCGCAGCGGTGCCGACGTCCGGCGCCACGAGATGCGTCCGATCCAGCCCCGACTCCGCCACGAACCGGACGAGGAACTCGCCCATCGCGCGGGGCGACAGCAGATCGTCGCGGCGCTCGGACCGGCCGAAGCCCGGAAGATCGAGGGCTACCAGGCGGGCGAGGCTCGCAAGCGACGGCCAGATCGGCGCGAAGGCATACACACTCTCGGGCCAGGGGCTTGTCAGCAGGATCGACGGCGTACCAGGGCCGGCGCTTTCGGCACAGCGGACACGCACTCCGTCGACGGTCCTGAACTCGACCCGCATGGCATCTGTCATGTGGGCAGCCCCGCACCGGCCTGCTCGCGCACGATGGAGTCGGCATACCAGTCGGGCCAGTTCACGTCTGCCGCGCCGACGCGCTGCTCGTGCTCGCCGTGGGCGGCCGGGTCGCTGAACGAGGCGGGGATCACGAGCACCTCGAGCTTCATGTCAGCCATCGCAACCTCTCGCGGATCCAGTTAGAGCTTACGGTAGCTCCCAAGCCACAGTGAGTCACCTGACGGGGTCAGGCGGACGCCGCGCGGGATGAGTCAGGTGGTCGCTACCAGCAGTTCCTCGCCGCTTGAGGTACGCAGGCCATCGGTCCTGCCGGCGAAGTACCGCTGGGTCAGCATCGCCGCCGAGACGTGCCGGGCGTCCGCGAAACCGGCGTCGCGGGCCAGTGCCAGGATTTCGGCTGGCGCGAAGAAGCTGATAAAGGGCGTCCCTGCTGCCCGTGCGCCGTGCTCAGAAGCCAGCCGTCCGGGGCGGTCTGCGTCATCGAGCAGTTCCAGGGGCGGCTGGAACGTCATGACGAGCGTGGAGCCTGGGGCCAGCGACGCCAGCTGGCGCAGCGTCGCGGCGTTCGCGTCCCTGGTCAGGTACATGCTGACACCGGTGGAGGCCACCACTGCGGGCTCGCCAGCCTCGAACCCGCTGGCAAGCAGCCGTTCCCACCACGACGCGCCCCCGCCCGCCTCGAAATCGACCGGCACCAGCCGCAGCCAGTCCGGGATGCCGTAGCCGAGCCCGACCAGCCGCTGGCGCTTCCAGGCCTGCGGAGCCGGCCTGTCGACCTCGAACACCTGAAGGCTGGCGGCGAGCTCCGGCCTGCGCTGCGCGAAAGTGTCCAGGCCGGCTCCAAGGATCACGTACTGGCGGACGCCGTGACCTGCCTGCTCCGCCACCAGGTCCTCGGCGAACCTGGCCCTGGCGACGATGCCGGCACGGAACCGACTGGTAGCGCCGAGGTCCATGTCGCCGCGATCGCGCCAGCCGTCGGCGGGATCGGCCAGGCGCAGGCCGATTGCGTCGTCGAGGACGTGCGGCGGCGGGTCAGCCAGCGCATGAAGCGCCCGCCAGAGCGCGACCCGCACCGCCGTGCCGTCTGGCGCCGGATCAGGCGCG
>JASHXJ010000479.1 GCA_030043595.1 Trebonia sp. | reverse complement strand
GCGGCGCCCGCGCCCGCTCGCGGCCGACGGCGCCGCGCGGAACCGCGGGCCGCTGGCCGAGCTGACGCCCCGCGAGGCGCAGGTGCTGACGCTCATCGCGCGCGGCATGTCCAACGCGGAGATCAGCGCGGCGCTCGTGATCGCCGAACAGACCGCCAAGACCCACGTCGGCCGGATACTGATGAAGCTGCGGCTGCGCGACCGGGCGCAGGCTGTCGTGCTCGCCTACGAGTCCGGGCTTGTCACGCCGGGGGAGTGAAGCCGCCCGCTAGACGCGGCGCCCGCTGATCCGTGCCGGGGCGATGCGGATGTACACGTCGCGAGCGCCCGCTGCCCACGGCACGACGCCGGCCCTGGCCTCGAGCTGCCTGATCTCACGCTCGTCGGTCACCTTGTGCGCGTGACCTTGCACCAGGACGCTCCAGCCTTCCTGACGCGCCTCGTCGACCCAGTCGGCTTCGAAGCTGACCGGGGCATTGGCGTACACGGCGAGCAGCGTGTCCGGTGCCGTGCGGAACACGATCGTCTTCCCGGCCACGGCGAAGTTCACCGGCAGGATCATCACCCCGTCCGCGGCCATGAACCCGACGCGGCCCACGCCGCCTGTTTCCAGCAGCTCGAAGCACTCGTCCGGGCTCAGCGTCTGCAGGACGTGCCCGCTGGCATCAAGCTTCCCGGTTGCCATCCGAATTCACCTCCGCAAACGACGGGCTCTTACGTTTCACAAGCCTTGCCCCGCCGTTGCGCGGACGCTGCGGCCCGAGGTCCCTAATTGCCGGGCCGCCTGGCCCTGGCAGGGCACACAGCGCAGGAAAGACCGGCAAGCCGTTACTGTTGCCCTGATGAGGGACGGCAGTGCTTCGCACACCGCGCGCAGTGTCGCCGCGCACCGGCTGGAGTTCGCGCGGGTCGCGGCGCCATACGGTGATCCCGGCGCGGACGTCGCGCTGGCCAGGGACGTCGCGGGCGGGCTCGAGCCGGGCCAGGGCCGGATGCACGACTACCTCCGCGCACGCACGGCGTTCTTCGACCATGCTGTGGTCCGCTCGATCGACCGCGGCGGCACGCAGGTCGTCGTCGGCGCCGCCGGCTACGACGGCCGCGCGTTCCGGTACGCCAGACCGGGGGTGCGCTGGTTCGAGGTGGACCACCCGGCGACCCAGGCGGACAAGCTGGAGCGGGTCGCCCGGCTGGGCATCGACGCGCGCCACGTCCGGTTCGTCGGGGCGGACTTCACCCGCGATCCGGTCGCGGAACCGCTGGTCGCGGCCGGGCTCGACCCCCGGGACGAGGCGCTGTTCCTGCTCGAGGGCGTCGCGGTCTACCTGGACAGGGAAGTCCTTGAGCGGGTCCTTGGGCAGTTCCGCGCGGTCACCCCCGATGGCAGCCTGCTCGCGATCAGCGTGTCACTCACCTCACCCCAGTCGCAGGCCCGCGAACGGTTCCGGGCGTCGGTCGCCGCGGTGGGGGAGCCGGTGCGTTCGGTGCTCGCGCCGCAGCAGGCGCTGCGCCTGCTGGCCGGCCGCGGCTGGCAGGTGGTGGAGGGCCGCGACCGGCTGCGGGCCGCGGGTCTGCTGCTGGCCCGCGCCACCGACCCTGCCATTGGTCATCCCGAACGATCCCGGCCTTCTGCGCACCCGCAGCCTCCTGCCGCCGCGTCCCCGGCCCCAGTCGCGGGCTTTCTCCCGCTGCCGGCGCTGCTGTCCCAGGCGCTCGTCGCGTTCACCATCGAGTGCGACAACGAGGCCGAACACCAGGTGCCGCACCGCACGTCAGGCCACGGACCGCGGGACGGCGCGTCCGCGGACGCGCCGTGGCTGACCTCGCTGGCGATGTGGGCGAACTGCCTGCGGTTCCTCCCCGACGCCGGGCTCACCGTGCGGGAGCTGCGGCGCCTCGCCCGGACCGGCACGAACCTGGACGGGATGCGGCGGTGGGGGTACGTGACGTTCTCGCCGGACCCGGGCCGCGGCAAGCGCCCCGGCCCGGGCGCGCTCATGCGGCCGACTGCCCGGGGGAGTCAGGCCCGCGACCTGTGGCAGCCAATCGACGGGATCGTCGAGGCGCGCTGGCGGGACCGGTTCGGGCCGGAGGCGGTCGGCGCGCTGCGCTCGGCGCTGGCCGCCGTCGTGGCCGGCCTCGATCCGCGGCTGCCCGACTGCCTGCCGATCCTCGGCTACGGCCTGTTCAGCCGCCTGGATCCGGATCCGGGCCCGCCCGCGCCTGCTTCCCCGGTCAGCCTTCCGTTGTGGGCGCTGCTGTCCAGGCCGCTGCTCGCGTTCGCGACCGAGTTCGAGCGCGAGTCGTCGCTGTCGCTGGCGATCAGCGCCAACGTGCTCCGGGTGCTGACCGACCGCGGCGTGCCCAGCCGTGACATCCCCGCGCTGGCGGGGGTCTCGAAGGAGTCGGTCGCCATGGCCATGGGCATCGTGCGCAAGCAGGACCTGGTCGCGCAGGAACCCGAGACGCCGGGCAGCCGGCGGACGGTCACCCGCCTGACGGCTGCGGGAAGCCGCGCCCGGCAGGAGTACCAGGACCTGGCAGCCGCCGTCGAGGAGCGCTGGCGGGACCGCTTCGGCGCGGACCGGGTGAGCGCGCTGCGGGCAAGCCTTGAGCCGCTGGCCGTCGGGCACCCGCCGCCCCTGTTCGGCGGACTCGAGCCCTACCCGGACGGCTGGCGGGCGAAAGTCCGGCCGCCGTCCGTGCTGCCGCACTACCCCATGGTGCTGCACCGCGGCGGCTATCCCGACGGGGCCTGACCGTGTCCGGGTTCCCGCGACTGCGCCAGGTCGTCCTGGACACCACGGACGCCCGCGGGCTGGCGGAGTTCTACCGCCGGCTGCTCGGGTACGCCTACCGTCCAGGCGACGAGCCGCCGGGTCCCGGCCAGGACGACGAGCGCGGCCGCGACTGGCTGGTCCTGCGCGACCCGGCGGGCGGCAAGGCGATCGCGTTCCAGCAGGTGACGGCGTTGCGGGCGCCGACATGGCCCGGCGACTCCGTCCCGCAGCAGCTTCACCTGGACATGACGGTCGAGGACAGGGCCTCGCTTGACCGCCAGCATGAACGCGCCCTCGCGCTCGGCGCCCGCCTGCTGCTCGACCGCTCCGACGACGAGGAAGAACCCCTGCGCGTCTACGCCGACCCGGCCGGGCACCCCTTCTGCATCTTTGTCGCGGTGACCTGACGTCGAGGCCCAGACGGGCAGCGCAGGTGGTGAAGGACTCCTGGCGGCCTGCGCTGGCGCCCGGCCGCGAGGGCCTGCGGTCATCTCAGCCTTCCGGGTCGATGCCGTTCCACGCAGGCACACGGACCGTGCGATGACCCTTCGTTCCGCCGAGAATGACCTCGCGGAGCGAGATGTTGCCGACCTCGCTCAGCTCGTAGAGCTGGTGCAGCGGGTTGGCGATGATCTCGATGTAGTAGACGCCGTTCGGCAGGCTGGTGATGTCGAACGCCTGCCCCGGCAGGGATTGCTTGTAGGTGTCGCCCCAGCCGAGCGGCAGGTATTCCTGAACCCAGAGCGCCCCGGCCTGGCCGCACTGGCCGGTCAGGCCGACGAAGGACGGTCGCCATATGGCATTCGGGACCAGCAGGTCGACGCCGTCCGTAGCGGCGATGCAGAACCCGAGCTTGTGGCTGCGGACCACCAGTTTCTTGTCCGCGCTGAGTAGCTGGTACTGAGCGAACTGCTGGAAGTGCCAGTTCTCATATCCGGGCTGCGGATAGTACCCCATTGTCCCGACCCGCGCCTGGCCTATCACCTTTCCGTCTTGCCAGAAGTACTGATAGGCGGCCATCAGCGACGAACCGGCGACGTGGAACCCCTCGACATCCAGCGGCGCGTCTGCGCTCACCCAGACCGTGGCACCGAAGTCCAGCCAGTCGTGCCCGGATTGGCTGGTTGTGGCGATGCCCCACGCCGGCAGCGCGGTGAGCTGCGGCAGGGCGGCCCGCGGGGGGTGCGCCATCGTCGGCACCGTCGGCAGCGCGGCACCGATTGCGCGAGCAGTATCACTGAGCGGGACTGGGTCGGCCGCGCGATCGGCAGCGCTGCCGTCCACGACGTCGATCCCGACGGTTGCCGTCGCGGAACCGGCGCTGATACCGAAGAGCGTGCGGTACCGCGGGGCAATGGACACCGTCGCACGGTACTTGCCGATGGCGATATTCAGCGGCCCTGGCGCCCCGACGGATCCGAAGGGGTCGGCGGCCCAGCCCTGGGGGAGTCCCCATACCTCCCCGAGCGGGAACGGGTCGGATGAGCCGCACTCGTACGGGTACGGGTCAGTCGCCGGGCTGGTCGGCGTGGCGCGCTCGGCATCGGCGTCCGGGCAGAACGTGATCTGACTCGAGAAGACCACCGTGCCGTGCGCGTTGCGGAGCGTGAAGCGCATGAAATCGTTCAGGCCGTTCCAGCCGTTACCGACCACGGAGGCGGGCAGTCGGCGCTCCTGGGCGCCCTGCGGCGCGCTGGTGACCTGGGTGACCGTAATCGGCGCGGTGTAATCGGCCCGCCGCACGTCCAGCCGGAAGTCGGAGCCGTACGACGCGACCCAGATATCAGGGTCAACGACGATGGGCTGATTCGGGGCCTTGGGGATCGTCAGGGTCTGCTGGACGGCAATCAGGCCGAGGTGCGGCCAGGTAGCCCTGGCCTGGGTGGGAGTAGCCATGGCGACCGGTCCCATGAGCGCGGGCGGCACGGCGAGTGCTGCCACAAGCATGGCGGTAGCGCCCACGGCAGTCGGCATCATGCGAGGCGTCATCAGCGCTTCTTCCTCGTGGATGGGGAGACCACCGGCCGAGTATCAGCCTGAATTTAATAAAGAAAGGCCAGTTGCGACATAAATACAACTGCCCGCGAAATCGGTAGGCCTGCAGTGCGGGGGAAGGCCGCACGCAGGTACTGGAGATATGCCCCCTGCGGAGGCGCAGGGGGCTGGGCGCACGTGTCAGCAACTATTCGTATTGGAGCTTATCTGGATATTATCCGGATCCGCGTAGTTCGAGCTGAGGTTCAGGGCCTCATCGTAGGGGCCAATGCAGAACGCCCATCCGGTTTCTTTGTATTCTGGGTTCGGGTACTGATGGAGCCATACCCGCGTGCCACAGAGATTATAGGCGTTCACGATTCCGGGCAGCGGGTAGTTGTAATTGTAGCCGTCGACGCAGGGGAAGTCTTCCCACTCACCTGTATTGAGCTGAGTCATGAAATCAGTATTACTGGTTGCCGGAACTGAACGGCTGTGCACGATGACCGGGTGCGGCGCCGGGTCGGCGGCCGATGCAGCCTGAGTTCGAGCATCTTGGGGATGCGTGGCGGCGCTTACCGCGATAGCGGGCACTACCGCAAGAGCGGATGCGCTGAATACAAGGGCCGATAGGACGAAAAATCTCCTCATATTGTGAAGATATCATCGGCGGACTATGCTGGACATCCGTATTTTTACTATCCGCCTTGTGATTTCTGCAAGGGTGAGTGATTTCTCTTGCTATAGAGATGGTTGGGAAGCGGGAAGTGGGAAGTGGGAAGTGAGGGATGGAATTTACTATGGGGAACGAAGTCACCAGAGCCGAGTGGCCTAGTAGCGACATGCCGGGAGCGCACCTCACGGAGCGAGAGGTTGAGGTGATAACGCTTGCGGCGGCTGGTAAGCATACCCGGGAGATCGCGTGGACGCTGGGGATCAGCGGCCGCACCGTCGATCAGCACGTGGCTGCCATGATGCAGCGGGTCGGCGTCGCGACCAGGGCGGGACTGGTTGCCCTTTGCTACGCGGCCGGAATACTGCGCACCGGCACCTGGCCACCTGTGTCTTCGGGCAATCGCTGCCTGCAACTGCCCGCAGACGCAACGGCAGGCACAGGCGACGCCGATTGCCTCCTTCATCACCGCGACCCGCCGTGTCACCGGGAACGGTGCACCGCCGCGCCAGCTTCCGGCCAACGTCGTGGGCAGGCTTTAACTGAACCGGCCCAACCAGCTGAATTCCGCTGAACCCCAGATCACTGAGATCGGGGCCGCCGGGGCGCAAGCTATAACTGGATACCCGGGTTGGCATGGATTGATGTATCATCACCGCGGCCCATGTCCGTCTCGTGGATCGCGCTGTCTCCCCGCTTGGATTGCGGGCAAAATCACCGGTCATGACGACCAGGTAGATAGCACGATCTGGATAGCCTCTTACCATGTTCCCCTGCAGGGCTTTAACGGCTGTGTCGAAGGTTGTCGCCACTGTCTGCATGGCCGACGGGCACGGACACCCGTGCTGGCTGGCCCAGTCGCTGACCACTGCACGAATTATGCCGAGTTCGCTGGGGGAGATAGCCTCGCCGGGTTTCGTGCGAACCAGACGGAGGTTTTCCGCACTACCGGTTATGGCATTTATTTCATCAGCGGTCATCCGGGTATCCGCCGGTTTTGCTGAAACCCCGCCGGATCGCAGGAACAGCGCCTTTGCGC
>JASHXJ010000478.1 GCA_030043595.1 Trebonia sp. | reverse complement strand
GGTGCCAGCCAGGGCGGCGGCCTCGCGCTTGCCGCCGCGGCTCTGCACCGCGGCGACGTCGCCGTGTGCCACGCCGACGTGCCGTTCCTGTGCGACATCCAGCGCGCGATCACGCTTGCGCCGCACGCCCCCTACACGGAGATCCCTGAGTTCCTCGCGGAGAACGTGGCGCTGACAGCCGCCGCGCTGAACACGCTGCGCTACGTCGACTGCGCGCTCCTCGCCCGCCGGATCACCGCGAAGTGCCTGCTGTCCGTCGGGCTGATGGACGACATCTGCCCGCCGTCCACCGTGTTCGCCGCCTACAACGAGATCACTTCGGACAAGGACATCGCCGTGTACCCGTTCAGCGGGCACAGGGTGCCGCAGGCCCACACTGAATTGCAGCTGCGTCATCTCCGGGAGAGCTTCCCGGCCGGCTGACGGCGGGCTGGCCGGGAATCAGCCGGGAATCGATCGTGAATCAGCCGCGGATCAGTCGCGGATCAGTCGCGGATCAGTCGCGGATGACGACCTTGTTGGTGAGCGTCCCGATGGACTCGATCGTCACCGACACCTCGTCCCCGTCGGTCAGCGGGCCGACTCCCTCGGGGGTACCGGTGAGCAGCACGTCGCCGGGCAGCAGCGTCATCACCGAGCTGACGTACTCGATCAGCGACGGCACGTCCCAGAGCAGCTCAGATGTCCGGGCGTGCTGCCGCACGTCGCCGTTCACGGTCGTGGTGAGTCCCAGGTCGGACGGGTCGGTCCCGGTCTCCATCCACGGCCCGAGCGGGCAGAACGTGTCGAACCCCTTCGCGCGCGTCCACTGGCCGTCCTTGACCTGCAGGTCGCGCGCTGTCACGTCGTTGGCGCAGGTGTAGCCGAAAACGACGTCCTCCGCGCGCTCCTTCGGCACGTCGCGGCAGAGGCGGCCGATGATCACGGCCAGCTCCCCCTCGTAGTCCACCCGGTCGGTGAGCTTGACGGGGTAGGCGATCCTGTCGCCGTGTCCGGTCACCGACGTGGACGGCTTCAGGAACAGCACAGGCTCGGCGGGCGGCTCGCCGCCCATCTCGCGCACGTGCTCCGCGTAGTTCTTGCCGACGGCTACCACCTTGCTCGGCAGCACGGGCGCGAGCAGCCGGACCTCGGCGAGGGGGTAGCGCTGCCCGGTGAACCGCACGCCCGACGGGTCGATGCCGAACGGGTGGCCGTACAGCTCCGCGATCGTCGCCGCCTGTGACTGGCCGCCCGCACCCTCAACGACCCCGTAGGCGACCCCGTCGCCCTTGGCGAACCTCGCGATACGCACGACTCTCCTTCGCTGACTTGTCCAGCCGAGCCTACTTGCGCCCGGCCGCCGCCCTCAGTGCCCGGCCACTGCGGCGGCTGCCGTGCCGCTGCCACCGCCTACTGCTGGTAGCCTTCCACCTCGGCCGCCGGGCGGACGATCGCGCTGTTCGGGTCCTCGCCGAACTCGCGTCGGGCACGGCGCTGCCGCAGCAGGTCCCAGCACTGGTCGAGCGCTTCTTCTGCGGAACGAAGACGCTCCCGCTCCTGTTCCGAGCTGAGCTCACCGGCCGCGAGCTGGCTGCGCAGCTCGTGCTCGGTCCGGATCAGCCCGCTGATCCGGTCGAGGATCTCCTTGTCGTCCATGGACATACCGTAAGCCGTCGCAACGCGCACGCCCAGCACCGGGGCGGCGAGCTCAGTGCCCGGTGATCAGCCACGGGGCGGTATCTGCTGGACGGACCACTGGTTGCCGTCCGGGTCGGCGAAGAACACGAACCTGCCCCAGTCGAAGTCCTGGATCTCGCTGACCTCCGCGCCCCGCGCGAGGAGCTCGGCGCGGGCCGCCTCGATGTCCGCGACGACCAGCTGCAGGCCGCGCACGCTGCCCGGCTCGCCGTCGGTGATGCCCTTGCCGATCGCGATCGAGCATGCCGACCCGGGCGGGGTGAGCTGTACGAAGCGGATCGCGTCGCTGACCGTGTAGTCGTGGTCCGCGTTGAAGCCGGCCGTGCCGGTGTAGAACGCCTTGGCCCGGTCCACGTCCGAGACCGGGACGGCGACCAGTTCGAGCTTCCAGTCCATGATGTGCCCCTTTCGCGCAGTCGTCGCTCGGTAACCCCACGCTAGGCAGTGCGCGCAACCGCCCGCCGGCGGTACCGGCGGGCGGTTGCGTTGGCCCGGGTCGCGGCCCGCGGGTCAGTCGGGGTCGCGGCCGGCGCGGAGCAGGCCGTATGTGACCGCCTCCTCGAGCGCGTGCCAGGACGCGGCGATGATGTTCTCGTCCACGCCCACCGTGGACCAGGTGTCCCCAGAGCCGTCGTCAGACTCGATCAGCACCCGCGTGATCGCGCCGGTGCCGTGCGAGCCTTCGAGGATGCGCACCTTGAAGTCGGCGAGCTCCAGGTTCGCGAGCTCGGGGAAAGTCTGCTCAAGCGCGGAGCGGAGCGCCTTGTCCAGCGCGTTCACCGGCCCGTTGCCCTCGCCGACCGCGACGACACGCTCCCCCTTGGCGGTCAGCCGCACCGTCGCCTCGCTGGTCACGGTGCCGTCGGCGTGCCGTTCCACGATGACCCGCCACGACTCGACGGTGAAGTGCCGCCGCCTGGCTCCGGCCAGTTCGTCGCGGAGCAGCAGCTCGAAGGACGCGTCGGCCGCCTCGAAGGAGTAGCCGCGCGCCTCGAGGTCCTTCACCCGCTCGGTGACCCGGCCGATGGTGTCCCGGTCCCCCGACAGGTCATATCCGAGCTCGCGGCCCTTGAGCTCCACCGAGGCCCGGCCGGCCATGTCCGAGACGAGCATCCGCATGTCATTGCCGACCCTGGCGGGGTCGATGTGCTGGTACAGCATGGGGTCCACCCGCACCGCCGACGCGTGCAGGCCGGCCTTGTGCGCGAACGCGCTCAGGCCCACGTACGGCTGGTGGGTGTCCGGCGCGACATTGGTGACCTCGCTGATCGCGTGCGCGATCCGCGTCATCTCCGTGATGCCGTCGCCGAACAGGACCGGGCGGCTCTTCTTCAGCTGGAGCCCGGCGACCACGCTGAACAGGTTGGCGTTCCCGGCCCTTTCGCCGTACCCGTTGGCGGTGCCCTGCACGTGGGTGACGCCCGCCTCCACGGCGACCAGCGTGTTCGCGACGCCGCAGGCGGTGTCGTCGTGGCAGTGGATGCCAAGCCGCGCACCGGTCTGCCCGGATACCGAGTGCACGATGTCACCGAGCTCGGTCGGCATCATGCCGCCGTTGGTGTCGCACAGCGCGATCACGTCCGCGCCGGCCTCCGCGGCGACGCGCACGCATTCGAGGGCGTAGGAGGGATTGGACCGGTAGCCGTCGAAGAAGTGCTCCGCATCGAGGAACACCCGCCGGCCCTCCGCCCGCAGGTGCCTGATCGTGTCGGCGATCATCGCCAGGTTCTCGTCCAGCGTGGTGCGCAGGGCGAGCTCGACGTGCCGGTCGTGGCTCTTCGCCACGAGCGTCACGATGGGCGCCTGCGACTCGCGCAGCGCCGCGACCTGCGGGTCGTCGGCAGCCTTGACGCCGGCCTTGCGAGTGGAGCCGAACGCCGCCAGCTGGGCGTGCTGCAGGTCGAGCTCGGTCCTGGCGCGGCGGAAGAACTCGGTGTCCTTCGGGATCGCGCCGGGCCAGCCGCCCTCGATGAAGCCGACGCCGAGCCGGTCCAGGTGCCGGGCGATCACGAGCTTGTCGGCAACCGTGAGGTTCAGCCCCTCCTGTTGCGCACCGTCGCGCAATGTCGTGTCGTAGACGTGGAACTGGTCGTCGAGCATCGTGGCTGTCCGTTTCTTCCGTGTCGTGAGGTAGTTCTGAGGCCGGGCCGCCGCACAAACAAAAAGACCCCTCGCGGAACGCGAGAGGTCTGCGCGACGGCACAGGGGGTCCGGGGGTCATCCCCCGCTAACACCGCGGGTAGCTGCACAGCCGGCGCTATGGCCGGCATCCAGCTACCGTCCCGTGCCGACGCGCCTGCCGATAATAATCAGCCCGGTCGTCACGGGGTCTAGTGTGCCATAGCCGGGCGGCGGCGCGCCAACCGCGTGTTTCCATCCGGGCCGTGTGCTCAGGACGCCATCGACAGGAAGGCCCCGGCTAGGGACGCCGCCCCCTCGGCGGGGGTCGCCGCGGTTTCGAGAACCGCGACGGCCATGCCGCCCTGGTATCCCACGAACCAGCTCAGCCACGAATGCGCGCCGGTCTGCACGATACCTGCCTGGCCGTAGACGGGCTCGCCGGACGCGTTGGCCGCGCGTGCCGCGCCCGACTGCACCGCATCGCGCATGAGCTGGCGCAAGTCGCCGAGTTCTGTGGCGGACAGCGGCGCCTGCCAGGTCGCCGCCGGGTCGGCGGCGACGAGCACCGGCGCGTGGCCAGTTCCGGCATCGACCTCCGCCGCGACCATGGCCATGCCGAGCGGGCTCATGAGCACGCCGCCGGCGCCGATCGCCTGTGCCGCCAGGTCCGCCTGATCCGAGACGGCCGCCGCCGACCCGGCAAACGCCTGCACATGCAGGTTCCACGAGGCGCCGACGCCGAAGGACCGCTCCACCGTGGTGAGCTGCGCCGGGGTCAGCTTCTCCGACAGGGCTGCCAGCGCGCTGCCGCAGCCGTCCGCGAAGTCCGAAGCGAAGGTGCCGGACGCGGATCCGCCTGGCTGCCCGGCGGCGTCCTGGCAGGGCAGCGGCGTGCTGGCGGTGTATCCGGCCCCGAGCAGGGCTGCGGCGGACACGATGCTGAAGGTCATGCCGGGCTCAAGCCTGGCGTTCAGCGCGCCGCCAGGGGGCAGGGCGACGCTGCCCGCGTCACGCGAGGCGAGCGCGAGGATGTCACCGGTCGCCGAATCGACCGCGACGATCTCGCCCGAATTGGGCTGAGCGGCGAGCGCCGCCGCCGCGGCGTCCTGGTCCCGGCTGACGAGCGTGGTCCGCACCGGGATGCCGGTTCGTCCCGGTGACGTCCACAGCGTCGCCACGGGGTCGCCCGCGCCGTTGACCACGACGACCGCGGTCGTCGGCGTGCCCGCCAGCGCGTCCTGGTAGGTCTGCTCGAGCCCGGACAGACCGACCGTGGTACCCGGCTGGTAAGCGGCGCCCTCGGCGCGCAGGGCGCTCGAATCCTCGGTGCCGACCGTGCCGACAACCTCGGTCGCTACGGAGTCGAACAGCCGCTCCGACTGCTGCTGGTAGCTGAGTCCCGGCACCTTGGCCAGCCGCGGCCATACCGCGCGGAACGAGAGCGGGTCAAGTGTCAGCAGTGACAGGAATGCGCGCGGCGGCGCGGCCTGGATCTGGCCGAGCACCTGCTGGGAGTTGAGGTAGTTGAGGCCGACGATCTGCCCGAACTGGTCCGCGGTCCGCGTAGCGTCCGCCAGCTGACCTGGATAGACGCCGATGTGGTAGACGGCCGAGTCCGTCAGCAGCGGCTGGCCGGCGGCGTCTTCTACCTGCGCGCGCGGCGCGAACGTCGTCAGTACCGCGAGCCGGTCGCCGGCGCCGAGGCGCGGGTTGATCACGTCCGGCGCCCAGTCGACGAGCCACTGCCCGTTCTTCATCGTGAGCCCGAACCGGCCCGTGTACGTCCACTGGAGGCCGCCCTCGGCGAGGTCCACGGTGGCCTTGTAGACCGCCACCGCGGTGTCCCCGTGCTGCGTCAGCGACGCCATGGAGAAGAACGTGTCCGTCGCGTCGAGGTCCACGTAGGCGGCGGCGAGCTGTGCGGCGACCTGGTCAGCGTTCCCGCTGGTCAGCGACGCGGCCTGGGCGTACCTCGCTTGCTGCCAGTCGAAAAGGAATGCCTGCACCGTTGGCTCGGCGGACCCCTGGGTGCCGAAACCGGTCGCGAACCCGATCGTGAGCAGGCCGACGACGAACACGAGGATCGCGGCCATGCGCTGCCGCCGCGACATCCGGATACGGCGCTCTGGCGGCTTGCGGTGCCGGCTCCGGCCGGCATGCGGCGGACCGCCGACGCGGGAAGGACCGCCCGGACCCGGCGGGCCGGAGCTAGGAGGACCGCCGGGACCCGGCGGGCCGCCCGGAGCCGCCGGACCACCGGGACGCGGCGGGCCTGGACGCTGCGGGGCACCGGACCGCTGCGGAGCACCAGGACGCTGGGGAGGACCCGGACGCTGCGGACCACCCGAGCGCGGCGGGAACGGCTGACCGCCGTGACGCGGCTGACCAGTGGGTCGGGGCGCAGCACTGGGACGGGGCGGAGCGCTGGGACCAGGGGCACCACCAGGAAGCGGCGGACCGGCGCGGAACGGCTGACCGGC
>JASHXJ010000007.1 GCA_030043595.1 Trebonia sp. | reverse complement strand
GGAGCCGGGGAAGGACGGCGAGATCTGCCTCGACCTGAGCAGGCGGCCCCTGGGGCTGATGACCGGCTACCTCGACGACGCCGAGCGCGACGCTGAGGCCATGCGCGGCGGGTACTACCACACCGGCGACGTCGCGACCTCGGACGAGGACGGGTACATCACGTACGTCGGGCGCACCGACGACGTGTTCAAGGCTTCGGACTACCGGATCTCGCCGTTTGAGCTGGAGAGCGTGCTGATCGAGCACGAGGCGGTCGCCGAGGCGGCGGTCGTGCCCTCCCCCGACCGGCTCCGGCTCGCGGTGCCGAAGGCGTACGTGCTGCTCGCCGCCGGCGCCGTGCCCGGCCCAGAGCTGGCGGCGGACATCATGGCCTTCTGCCGCGAGCGGGTCGCCCCGTACAAGCGGATCCGGCGGATCGAGTTCGCCGACCTGCCGAAGACGATTTCCGGCAAGATCCGTCGCGTCGAGCTGCGCGGCCAGGAGGCCGGGCCGCGCGCGGGCCGCGGCGTCACGGAATTCTGGGAAGAGGACTTCAGCTGGTGACGTCGCATGAGGTGAAGCGCGCCCAGGCGATCAGGCAGAACAGCACCGCGTAGACCGCGAACGACAACAGCCCGTGCCAGGCCGTGGTCGTGTCCACGGGCGTGCGCAGCAGCGAGTCGAACATGTCCCACCAGTGCGTCGGCAGGTACGGCGCGACCGGGGCGAACTGCGGCACCTGGTCGACGACCTCGCTGGCGACGATGAGGATCATGATGGCCGCGATCGCGCCGATCGCGTGCTCGGTGAACGTCGAGATCGCCAGGCCGATCGCGCCGACCGCGGCCATCGCGGCGCAGATGTACAGCGTCACCAGCAGCACCCGCACCAGGCCGGCGCCGAGCGAGACCGTCGTGCCGGACAGCAGCGTCACCGGGCCGACCGGGAACAGCGCCACGCCCGCGAGCAGCGCGACCACCGAGACGGTGAACGTCGCGGCGACCGCCCACGCCACGATGGCCAGGTACTTCACGATCAGCAGCCGGGTCCGCCCGGCCGGCACCGCGAGCAGGTAGCGCAGCGTGCCGTACCCGGCCTCGCCGGCAACCGAGTCGCCTGAGACCACCGCGACCGCCACCGGCAGCACCAGGATCAGCAGCAGCGTCAGCGCGATGAACGTGAGGAACACGCCGTTGCCTGCCAGCTGGTTGAAGAACGCCACGGCCGCGCCGTTCGGGCCGCCCGGGCCGCCCTGGCCGCCCGGGCCGCCTCCCCCGTTCGGCGCCGCGACCTTCAGGCCGATCCCGATCAGCAGCGGGAACAGCGCCACGGCGGCGAGCAGCAGCTGGTTGCGCCGCCGGAAGAAGACGAGTCTCAGCTCGTTCCTGAGGAATCTCGCATTCACCGCAGCGATCCTGGCCTTGTCCGCCGCGACGGCCGGCTCCCCGGTGGCGGGGATCGCGATCTCAGTTCTCGACATCGAAGCCTTCTCCGGTCAGCCCGACGAACAGGTCCTCCAGGCTCGGGGACTCGACCGACAGGCCGCGGACGGCGATGCCGGCGTGCACGAGCTCGGCGCAGACGTGCTCGGGGGCGGCGTCGCCAAGCTCGGCCGTGATCGCGTCCTCCCCCGGCGCTGGTTCTTCCAGGCCCAGCTTGGCGAAGACCTCGGCGGCGGCCGCCACGTCCGGGGTGCGCACCGTGATCCTGGCGGCGCCGGTGCGGCGCAGCTCGGGCAGCGAACCCTGGAAGACCAGCCGCCCGGTCCGCATGACGCCGACGTGCGTGCAGACCTGCTCGACCTCGGCGAGCAGGTGCGACGACACGAACACCGTGATCCCGTCCGCGGCGATCTGCCTGACCAGCGCGCGGACCTCACGGGTGCCCTGCGGGTCGAGCCCGTTGGTCGGCTCGTCCAGGATGATCAGGTCGCGAGGCCGCAGCAGGCCGGAAGCGATCGCGAGCCGCTGCTTCATGCCGAGGGAGTAGTTGCGGTACTTCTTCTTCGCCGCGGCGGTCAGCCCGACCCGCTCCAGCGCCTCGCCGATCCGCGCCCTGGCGGACCCCTGCGGCGCGGTCCGGTCCGCTGAGTCATACCTGGCCAGGTTGTCCCGGCCGGTCAGGTACGGGTAGAACGCCGGGCCTTCCACGAGCGATCCGACCCGGGACAGCACGGAGACGGCGCCGTCCGGCATCGGCACGCCGAGCAGCTCGGCGGAGCCGCTCGTCGGGTAGGCCAGGCCGAGCAGCATCCTGATCGTGGTGGTCTTGCCGGAGCCGTTCGGGCCGAGGAAGCCGTACACCGACCCCCGCGGCACCGACAGGTCGACGTGGTCCACGGCCAGCTGGCCGCCGCGGAACCGCTTGGTCAGCGCAACGCTGCTGATGGCCAGGTCCGCTGGGTCGGTGACCGCGGTCATCCGGCGGGGCTCGCGGCCGCCGCGGCGTACAGCACGCTCGGCTGGACGGCGCCGGCGTAGATCTCGCCCTTGGTGATGAGCAGCGACATCAGGCTCGTGGTCAGCAGCGTGCCGCTGCCCCAGGAGCCATGCACCGGCTTGGCCGCCGCGAGCAGCGCGTTCAGCACCGCCTCGCTGTCGCCGCCGAGTCCGCCCGACTGGGGAAGCTCGACGACGGTGAGCCAGCCTGAGCCATACGCGCCGAAGCCCGCTGCACCGGGTACGCCGCCTGATGCGCCGGGGTTGCCCGTGCCGAGGTGCACCACCGTGAGCCTGGCGCCAGGCGGCGGCGTGAACTGCAGGTTCGCCGGGGCGGGGGTGACGAACGAGATCTGCGTAAAGCCAACCTGGAAGGCGGGCGAGGTGGTGTTCCTCGCGAAGACCTGCAC